>JADLDZ010000343.1 GCA_020846375.1 Nitrospirales bacterium
TCCCTCGCCGATGACAGGGAGGTCATGCGGTCCGGAGAAAGGATGATCATCGAAGAGCGCCTGCTCACTGCCGCAGGGGATATCGAATGGTTCGAGGCGATAAAAACCCCCCTCCGCAACGAGAGGGACGAGGTTGTCGGCACGACAGGGATCGCGAGGGATATTACCAGACGCAAGCAGATGGAGGAGACCATACGGTTCCAGGCATACCATGATCTCCTCACCGGGTTGCCGAACAGAACCCTGTTCATGGACCGCCTCTCCCTGGCGATTCCGCAGGCGCAGCGCACCCGGAAAAGGCTCGCCGTCCTGTTCCTGGACCTGGACCGTTTCAAGAACATCAACGACTCCCTGGGACATACCGTCGGAGACCACCTGCTGCAGGATGTCGCGGACCGTCTGAAGGGCACGCTGCGCGAGACGGACACCCTCGCCCGGGTGGGAGGAGACGAGTTCACTGTCCTGCTACCGCTCATTACCCAGGTAGAGGAGGCCGCCAAGATGGCCGGGAAGATCATCGGCATCTTCAAGGCGCCTTTTCTCACCGACGGGCAGGAGCTCCATATCGCCTCCAGCATCGGGATCAGCATCTGCCCGGAGGACGGCGTCCAGGCGGAAACCCTGCTGAAGAACGCCGACATCGCCATGTACCACGCAAAGGACCAGGGCAGGAACAATTTCCAGTTCTACAACCCCGCCCTGAATATCAGGACCCTAGAGCGGATACACCTCGAAAACAGGCTGCGTCAGACCGTGGAGCACGGGGAGCTGGTGGTGCACTATCAGCCCCAGGTGAATATCAAAACGGGGAAAATGGTCGGGGCGGAAGCGCTGGTGCGGTGGCTCCACCCGGAGCAGGGTCTCCTCAATCCCCAGCAGTTCATCCCCGTCGCCGAAGAAGCGGGGATCATCATTTCCATCGATCAATGGGTATTACGCACGGCCTGTGCACAGCTCAAGAGGTGGCTGACGGGGGGATGTCCGCCCCTTTATATCACCACCAACCTTTCCGCACGCCAGTTCCAGCAGCCGGACCTTGCGGACACGATCATGCGCATCCTGGACGAAACCGGCCTCTCCCCCCAATCCCTCGGCATCGAGATCACCGAGACCCTGGCGATGCAGGACACGGAGCTGACGGCACGGACCCTGAAAGAGCTGAGCACCTGGGGAGTCAGGTTCGCCATCGACGATTTCGGCACCGGGTACTCTTCGTTAAGCTATCTGAAGAAGCTCCCCCTCCATAAGCTGAAGATCGACAAGTCCTTCATCATGGACCTCACCGAAGATCCGGATTACCGGTCCATCGTCAGTGCGATTATTGCCATGGCCCATAGTCTGAAGCTGGAGGTGACCGCCGAGGGAGTGGAAACGGAGGAGCAGGCGGCATTCCTGCAGGCGAAAGGGTGCGATGAGATACAGGGGTATTTTTTCAGCAGGCCGGTCCCGGCGGACGAGTTCGAACGGATGCTGAAGCAGGGCGCATGAGGGAAAAGGCCGGCGGGGGCTTCCCCCGCCGGCCCGGCTTCTGGAAGACGGAAAGCGGCTACTTGATGAGCGGGACGATCAGCAGGGCCACGATGTTGATGACCTTGATCATCGGGTTGATCGCGGGGCCCGCGGTGTCCTTGTAGGGGTCGCCGACCGTGTCTCCGGTAACCGCCGCCTTATGTGCTTCGGACTTCTTCCCGCCGTAGGCGCCATCCTCGATGAACTTCTTGGCGTTATCCCACGCGCCGCCGCCGCTCGTCATGGCGATGGCCTGGAAGAGCCCGGTGATGATGCTGCCGATCAGCACTCCGCCCAGGGCTTCCTTCCCGAGCAGGAGACCGACGAGGATCGGGGCCGCTACGGGGATGAGCGCAGGGACCATCATCTGCCTGATGGCGCCCCGGGTGACGATATCGACACAGGTGCCGTATTCCGGCTTCGCCTTGCCTTCCATGATCCCGGGGATTTCCCGGAACTGCCTTCTCACCTCCTCGACAACGCCTCCTGCCGCATTCCCGACCGCTTCCATGAGGAGGGCGCCGAAGAAATAGGGGAGCAGACCGCCGATGAAGAGACCGACGATGACCAGCGGGTTGGAAAGATCGAACGAGATGGTCTCGCCGAAGGCCCTCGAATACTCCGCGAACAGGACCAGCGCCGCGAGGCCCGCGGAGCCGATGGCGTATCCCTTGGTGACCGCCTTGGTGGTGTTTCCGACCGCGTCGAGGGGGTCGGTAACCGCCCGGACGCTCTCGGGAAGCTCGGCCATCTCGGCGATACCCCCCGCGTTGTCGGTAATCGGACCGTAGGAATCGATGGCGACCACGATACCGGTCATGGAGAGCATCGCGACAGCCGAGAGGGCGATGGCGAAGAGGCCGCCGTTCACCTCACCCGAAAACCCGCCGCCCAGGGAGTACGCCCAGAGGATGGCGCCGGAGATGGCGAGGGCGGGAAGGCCGGTGGATTTCATGCTGACCGCAAGGCCCGCGATGACGTTGGTGCCGTGGCCCGTCTGGCTGGCTGCGGCGATATGCTTCACCGGGGAGAAGCTCTTCGAGGTGAAGTACTCGGTGATCATTACGATGAGGCCGGTCAGCACCAGCCCGATAAGGGCGGTGGTAAAGACGCCCGCCGCGGTAAAGCCCTTCGGATCGACGCCGTCCAGCCCGAGGAACCAGCGCGACGCGAAAAAGAAAGCGATCGCGGCCAGGACGCCCGAAACGGCAAGCCCCTTGTAAAGGGCGCCCATGATGTACTGGCTCCTCCCGAGCTTCACGAAGTAGGTGCCGATGATCGAGGCGATAATGGAGATGCCGCCGATCAGGAGCGGGAACTCCACCCACGGGCTCTGCGCCCCGAAGACCGTCTTCGCCAGGAGCATCGCGGCGACGAGAGTTACGGTATAGGTCTCATACAGGTCGGCCGCCATGCCCGCACAGTCACCGACGTTGTCACCGACGTTGTCGGCGATGACCGCGGGATTCCGGGGGTCGTCCTCGGGAATGCCCGCTTCGACCTTCCCCACCAGGTCCGCCCCGACATCGGCGGCTTTCGTATAGATGCCGCCGGCGATACGGGCGAAGACGCTCATGAGGGAGCACCCGAAGCCGAGGCCGATCAGGGCATGGAACGCCTGATCGACATCGGGCGCCAGGGCCTTGACCACCAGGTAGTACCCGGAGATGCCCAGCAGACCGAGGCCCACCACCATGATCCCGGTCACCGCGCCGCCCTTGAAGGCGACGGTCAGGGCGGCCTGGACGCCGTGCTTGGCGGCTTCGGTGGTCCTGACGTTGGCGCGGACCGTCACCATCATGCCGATATACCCGGCAAGGGCGGAGCCCACGGTGCCGATCAGGAACCCTATGGAAGTCCAGATGCCGAGATAGAGCAGGACCACGAAAAGAATGACCGCAACGACGGCTACCGCCCTGTATTCCCTGTTGAGAAACGCGGTCGCACCCTCCCGGACCGCATCCGAAATCTGTTTCATACGTTCGGAGCCGCTCGGTTGTCTGGTAACCCATGATGCAGTCATCAGAGCGAATACAACGCCCAAAGCACCGCATACAAGAGCGAAAATGATGATTGTCAGGCTCATCGACTCTCTCCTCCTTCAGTTTTTTCCGCTTCACTACTGCATCGCATCACTATGTCCGACAGCTGTGCCCCTCCACTCACTCCGTGCCGAATGCCGCTCATAGCCGCACCCACTTCACCTCCCTTGTACTCAAAGTCCCCCCGCGGCCGCTTCTCCGGCTCGTCCGCACTCCCCTCATGCCGCGGGCCCGAACATGTAGTCCTTCAGGTAATGCACCTCCGCCTCGAGGTCCCCGATATGGTACTTGACCACGTCACGGATCGATACTACCCCCACTATCCGTCCGTTGTCGATGACCGGCAGATGGCGTATCTGCTTATTGGTCATGACCGTCATCACGTGTTCGAGGGTATGGTCCGGCGAGATGACGAGGAGATCCCTGCTCATTACCTCCCTGACCGGGATCTCTTCGAAAGATCCGCGGTTCGTCCAGGTTCTGAGGACGTCCCTTTCGGTGTACATCCCCACGAAATGCCCCTCCTCCATGATAAGGAGCGCACCGATATTCCTCTCCACCATCTTCCTCACTGCAAAACCCACGGTAACGCCGCTGTCGACCGCGATCACCTCGAGTCCCTTGTCCTTCAGAATGTCCCTCACCTTGATCGACATAGTGCACCTCCTTTCAATGACCGGTTTCTACGTGCTCCCCCGATATGCCCCTGTCCGTCCTGCTACCTGTCCCTGCCTGTCTGCCGCGCGAAGACCAGCGCCGTTGTCCGGTACACCATGTGGGCCATCTTCGAAAAAGGAGCATACGCAAAGAGGAAGAAGACGAACACCAGATGGATGAAGTAGACGGGATAGGCAAGGACCGCAATGTTGCCGAGCCGCAGCAACTCGGAAAAAAGCCCGGTAACGGCAATAATGAAAATCACCGAAAGAAAAAGCCAGTCGAAGTAGCTGCCCTTCCCCGCTTTTTCAGCATTTTTCAGGCGGTTGACGACTACCAGGGAGATGCCGAAGAGCAGCGCCAGGGCGCTGACGTTGCCGACGAGCTTCATCGGATCGTACTGAGGATAGGGCGACTCCCTGTGGAAGCCGTACAGGTAGACGATGGCCCAGGTAGTGGTGAGGGCCAGCCCGGCGAACGCATAAAACACAAGGAGATGCGAGGTGGATCTCTCCTGTGTCACCGAGCACTTCCGGAATCTCCGGTGGGTGAGGAACTCCGTGATGACCGCCACGACATCCTCCGCCAGGCTGCCACGGGGGGCCGCCTTTGTCCCGACCTTCATGGCGGCCCAGTATTTCCGTATCCCGAACAGGAAGGAAAGCACCGCGAACACCGCGGCCGCGGTAAAGATGACATCAATCGCGGGCACCGGCATAATCTTGGTATATACGATTTCTCCATCGGGGATTCCCGTCACCCCCCGCCCCACGATGACCCCCAGCAGGAGAAGTACGGGCAGTGCCATGAGAAGAAGGAGGTATTTGGAGTCGGCCACCATATGGGCAAGGAAGCGGGGTGCCGAGTACTCCCTGATCGTCATTTTCCGTACGGCCCCGAGCACCTCTCCCGGCTTTGCACCCCGTGGGCAGTGGGCGGTACAGTCGCTGCACTGGTGGCAGAGCCACACATCGGGATTGTTGAGGAGTCTCTCCTTCAAGCCCCATTGGGCATACAGCATCTCCTTCCTCGGGAAGGGCGTCTCACCGGGGGTGACGTCGCATACCACGGTGCAGGTGGAGCACTGGTAGCATTTCTTCAGGGACTCGCCCCCCGAAGCGATGATATCCTTCACAAAGTTCAGGTCCGGCTTTATGATCTGTCCTGCGATCTGTTCTGGCATGTATCTCCTCCTAGAAGCCCTTGAACGGGTTCGGGCCTATTTCTTTCACTCTTTCCACAAACCCGGTGATAAGGGACGGTATCTTGTCGTACTCGTCGATGGCGAGCTGGATCATCCCCACCCTCTCGGCCTCGAGCTGCAGCCTGCCGAGGGTTTCCTGCACCTTGCCGAGGCGGTAGTTTGCGAGCTCGCTGCCCTTTGCGAAATGGCACTGGTAATTTTCTCCGTACTTGCAGCCGAGGAGCAGCATTCCATCCACCCCCCGGGAGAGGGCATCGGCGATCCAGACGAGGTTGGTGGAACCGAGGCACCGGAGCTGGATGATCCTGATCGCGGGGTCCAGCCTGCCCTTTTGGAGCGCCGCCGTGTCGATGGCGGGATACGCATCGTTTTCGCAGGCCAGGACAATGATCCTCGGCTTGTCCTCATCCTCAGGGACAGAGACGCTCTTCAGCATCGAGCCGATCATGTCCACGTGGTAGTCCTTGAAAGAGACGATCCTTTCCGGGCAGGCGCCCATACAGGTTGCGCAGCGCCTGCAACGGCCCGGCTTGTAGAAAGGGGTGCCCTTTTCATCCTCGTCGATGGCGCCGAAGGGGCACTCCTCGGTGCACCGTTTACAGGAGGTGCACCTCTGCATATAAGGGTCGGGATAGGTCATGTCCCATGCACGGGGATGCACCGCAATCCCCGTGGCGACATGCTCGACGGACTGGATGGCCTTGAGGGCCGCGCCGGTGGCGTCTTCCTGTGCTTCCGCCATGTTCATGGGCTGCCGTACGCAGCCTGCGGCATAGACGCCCGTCCGCCTCGTTTCGTACTGGAAGCAGATGAAGTTGGAGTCCGCAAAGCCGTCGTACAGATCGAGGTCGGGGAGGCCCGGCCCCTGGCGGTACTGGAGCATCAGAATGGGATCATCGGCAGTAGCGGGCACGATGCCGGTGGCAAGGACCACCATGTCGGCCTCGATCTTTACCTGCCCGCCCAGGAGGCTGTCTTGCATCTCCACATACAGGTTCCCCCCGTCCGCTTCGGAAACACCGGTCACCTCACCCTTGGTAAGCATGACTCCCGGGTCGTTCTGGGCCGCCTTGTAGAAATACTCGAGGTTGCCCGGGGTCCTGATGTCCTTATACAGGATCATGGCGGCGGCGGCGGGGTTCTGCCGCACATACTGCGCCTGCTTCAGCGAAGTGGTGCAGCACATGGCGGAGCAGTAGGGGAGATGATCGGGGTCCCTCTGTCCGGCGCACTGGACAAAGGCGACCTTCTTCGCCTCCTTTCCGTCGGAGGGGCGGGCGATCTTCCCCTGCCGGGCGATCTCCTCGAATTCGATGTTGGTGACCACATTCGGCATGCCGTAGCCGAGGTGCCCGAGTTTTGAGGCGTCGTAGGGTCTCCAGCCCGCCGCCAGGACGACGGAGCCGATCCGTACCGTTTCGGAGCTTCCGTTCGAGGAGATCGTCACGTCGAAGGCGCCGGGCTGGCCCTCGGTCTTCTCCACTTTCGCGGACTTGTATACCTTGATCTTCGGGTTGCTCTCCACCGCCTTGATGGTATTTTCTATGCCGGAATCGGCGATCAGGGGGTCCTTTGCGGGGTCTGCAGGGATCTTGCCGATCTTGTGGAGCCTGTTCACGAACCCGCCGAGCCGGTCCTCCTTCTCCACCAGGACCACCGGGTAGCCCGCATCAGCCGCCTGGAGGGCAGCCGTCATGCCGGTGATGCCGCCCCCGATCACGAGGATGCTCTTCACCGTTTCCATAAGGTAGGGCTCGGGGAGGTCCCCCTTCTGCACCTTGATCACGCCCATCCTGATATAGTCTTCCGCGGCGAGCTGCGCCTCCTCGGAGTTCGGCTCCTGGGTCCAGATGGCCAACTCCCGCACCGGGACCCGCTCCACGATGCAGCCGGGGAAGTCGAACTCCTCATATTTCACCCGGGGAGAGCACGCCGCCACCACGACGGTGTTCACCCCTTCGGCCTGCATGTCGTTCCGGATAAGGCCGGTCCCCTCCTTGCCGCACAGCGCGAAGTGGGATTTCACCACCGGCACGCGCAGGGCGTTCTTGCCGATGTTCACGATTTTTTCCACATTGACGGACTCCCCGATAGAGCACCCGGTGCATATATAAAGACCTATATTCTTATCCATTGCCCGATTACCTCCCCTGTCCTGTCTTGATCGCCTTCAGCACGGCGCTCGTGGCATCCTGCGCCGACCGGGCCACGTCCATGGGGTTCTTGCTGCATCCGGCGGCGCTGACCCCCTGGACAGACAGCACAAAGCCGTCCCCATTGTATCCGACTCCGGAAACCTTCCGGGAAGCCCCCGTCGGCTCCATCCCGGTGGCGAGGACCACCATGTCGGCCTGCACCTTTACCTTCGCCCCTGTCAGCATATCCTCCGCTTCGACGATAACATCGTCGGAGCCCTCCGCCTGGACGATACGGGCGACCTTCCCCTTGGTGAAGGAGACATTGGGGTCTTCCTTCACTTTCCCGTAGAACTTCTCGTATTTGCCCGGGGTCCTGATATCGATATAGAAGATGCGGGCCTTCGACCCGGGGTTCTGCTCCCTGATATAGGTTACCTGCTTCAGAGAGGCAAGGCAACAGATAGAAGAACAGTAGGGCAGGTGGTTCTCATCCCTGCTCCCCGCGCACTGAACGAAAACAATATTTTCAACCGGTTTCCCATCGGAGGGGCGAAGGATCTTCCCTGCCGTCGGCCCCGTGGGAGAGGCGAGCCTTTCCATCATCATATTGGTGATGACGTTCTTCACCTTCCCGAAGCCGAGAAGATCGAGCCTGTTCGGGTCATACGGGTCCCATCCGGTCGCCACTACGAGGGAATCCACCCTGAGCTCCCGCGTCTCCGCCTTCATTTCCAGATCGACGGCGCCGTACCTGCACGCCTCCCTGCAGGCCTTCCCGCAGTCCGCGGCACAGCTCGCTCCGTCGATCACATATTTCTGGGGAAAAGCCTGGTTGAACGGCAGGTAGGCCGCCTTCGTCCTGTCCATCCCGAAGTTGAAGTCGTTCGGCCTTTCGGCCGGGCATGCCTCTGCGCAGGCGTTGCAGGCCGTACAGTTGTCGTTCACATAGCGCGGATGCAGCTTCACCGTAACCGTGTAGTCACCGGGGCCGCCCGTTATCGTTTCGACCTCCGCCATTGTATGGAGGGTCACCAGGGGGTTCGTCCTGATGCGCTTGAAGTTCAGCTCGAGGCCGCACAGGGGAGGGCACAGCTTCGGGAAATACTTGTTGAGCTGCGCAACCCTTCCGCCAAGGTAGGGGTTCCTTTCTATCACTATCACCTCAGCGCCCGTTTCCGCGGCGTCCACCGCCGTGGTCAGGCCGCTGAAGCCACCGCCGATCACGAGGATGCGATGGGGCCGCCTGCTGCTCTGTTCTGACATACTGCTCCTCCTTTATGAAGCGCGTTGATCGCTGCTGCCGGGGTAGTTTCCACTGCACGGCAGGTAAAAAGCATCCGGTTACCTATCGTTCACTGGCAACTACACCGGACAGTGGGGGAGAGGGGCTCCCGCCCCTCTCCCGCGGTGTCTTACTCTGCAAACATCTGTACGTACGGAACCTTCTTCATCTCCCAGGTCTTCGTTTCGGCATCATACCGGGAATTGACGAAGCACTTCCAGTTCTGGTCGTCGATGGGAAGGAAGTCGCCCCGGTAGTAGTAGCCGGGGTACCTGGACTCCTCCCTGAAGAGGATGTGGCGTGCATGCGCTTCCACGGAAAGGATCCGGTGGAAGTTCTCCCAGCATCTCATCAGCTCGTGGAGGTTGCTTGCCGCCATCTTCTGGGCATCTTCCTTGAGCATCTCGAGCTGCTTCAGGCCCTCGTCAAGCATCGTCCTGGAGGTCATATACCAGGTGGAAATGCCGCCGAAGTACTCGTCGGCGATCTTCTGGAGGCGGGTCTGGAGCATCTTCGGCCTGATGTAGTTCGGGTTGATGGCCGGGTCGGTCGAGAA
>JADLDZ010000344.1 GCA_020846375.1 Nitrospirales bacterium
CTCCATCAGGGATTTCAAGAGCACCCTGTTCCAGGTCCCCGTGGAATTGAATGTACCGGTGCTCCCGTTGAGCCTCCGGTACTCCCATGTGGACGGCACCCCGCTGACACCCGAACGGATGGATACCGTCGCCTGGTACGGGGACATGCCCCTCTTCCCTCATTTCTGGAATCTGCTGGGACACCGGAGCATAGAGGCCCGTGTCCGTTTCAATCCACCTCTTCCTGCCGTAGAAGGAAGGAAGGCCCTTTCCGCCCTCTCCTGCACCTGCGTCCGTGAGGGATACGCTTCTCTCCGCGTGGAAGGAAAGTGACCCCCGGACTGAAACAGAAGGGGGGCGAAATGGACGCAAGGAGTGCGGTTTCGGATATAATAGCAATATACTGAATGTCGGTACGGCAACCACCTATGGATGAGCGGAAAACAAAGAAAGAGCTGCTGGAAGAAATCAGCAGGTTGCGGAAAAGGGTCAGGGATCTGGAGGCGCTCGAAAAGGAGCACCAGGTGGCGAAGGCAGCCCTGATGGAGAGCGAGAAGCGCTACCGCATGCTCTTTGAGAGCGCCGGTGATGCCATCTTCATCATGGAGAGCGAGGATGATCCGGGCAGGATAGTGGCAGCCAACAGTGCCGCATCGGAAATGCACGGGTATACTATAAAAGAGCTTCTCTCCATGAATATCAGGGACCTGGACTCACCGGAGGATGCGCGGGAGATAGTGCAGCGCATCCGGCAGGTCCGTGAGGGGCAGCTGCTGAAAATGGAGGTCCGCCATCGCAAGAAAGACGGGACTGACTTTCCCGTGGAAGTGACCGCAGGGCTGCTCGAGGCGGAAGGGCATACGTTTATCCTGGCTTTCGACCGCGACATCACCGAGAGGAAGAAGGCGGAGCAGGAATTGCAGAGATACCGGAATCATCTCGAGGAGCTGATACGGGAGCGTACTGCCCGGCTCTCCGCGGCCAATGAGCTCCTCACCCAGGAGGTCTCCGAGCGCAAGCGGGTGGAAGAGGCGCTGCGGAAGAGCGAAAGCCGGTATCATACCCTTGCCGAGATTTCACCGGTAGGGATTTTTTACATGGATACCGGAGGGAATTGCATCTACGTCAATGAACGGCTGCGCCGGATTGCAGGCATTTCCCTGGAAGATGCCCTCAGCTCAGGATGGACACGCCTTATTCATCCCGACGACCGTGAGAGGGTTGCCTCGGCATGGAGCCGGGCAATAGAGGACCGCACCCTCTTCAAACAGGAATTCAGGTTCCTGAAGCCGAAGGAAGGGGCCACCTGGGTACTGGGCCAGGTAGCCCCCGAATTCAGCGATACCGACGAGGTCACCGGCCATGTGGGGACCTTCACCGATATCACCGACCGGAAACAGGCGGAAACTGCGGAACGGCTGGCCGTGCTGGGCGTGATGGCGGCGCGCGTCGCCCACGACATCCGGAACCCCCTGGTATCCATCGGCGGCTTTGCGCAAAGGCTCGAGAGGAGCCTTTCCGACCCTCTCCTGGAATATGCGACGATCATTACCAAAGAGGTGGCGCGCCTCGAGAGCAAGCTGAAAGACATCCTGGGGTTCGCACGCGATCGGAAATACGAAGAGAAGGAAACCGATATCCCCTCTCTTTTCGACGAGGTGCTGCGGGTATACCGGGAGGAACTGCGGCAAAGGGACATCGAGATAGAGGAAGACTGCAAGCGCTCGCTCCGGATCATGGCTGATGCATCGAGCCTGCGTGAAGCCCTTACCAATCTGGTTACCAACGCCATCCAGGCCATCGACTCCCACGGGAAGATCACCCTGCACACAGACATTTACAACACGCGGGCGATCATTGTCATCACCGACACGGGACCGGGCATCCGGGAGCAGGATCTGCCGCATATCTTCAACCCGTTCTTTACCACCAAAATATATGGGACAGGCCTCGGCCTCGCCATCACGCAGCGGATCATCCACGAGCACCATGGCACCATCGAAGTGCAGACAAAGGCAGGACACGGCACCAGCTTTATCCTGAACCTCCCTTTCCGAAGGAATGAACCCTGATCCTGGTATTCTGTTCACACGGAAGAACTCGCTCGCAAAGAAAGAGCGGTCCCCCCAGCCCCTCACCAGAGAGGATGCCTATTCAGGTGAGAATGCTCTGAAAATGACTGCCTCGACCGGAGGCTACACCGTCACCGCCCGTTGCGCCGGAACATCTCCGCCATGGATGCAAGGCGGTTGTCCGCCAGAATGGCATCAAGGAGGAGCGGGGTCTTCTGCACCCAGTTGGGGCACTCGGAGGTGGTGCCGGGCATGTTCTGCTGGTCCAGGGTGCCGATGAGATCATCGAGGCTCACCGAGGTGAGCCTGCAGGGGGTGCGGGCAAGATACTCGTAGATGGCGCGGCACAGCTCTTCGGTCATTGACGGGGTTTGGGAAGAGTCCGTAGGATACTCGTAGGGAAGGATGCCCTGGGACTTCAGCGCTTCCAGCAGAAGCCACTTATCGCGCTCCCTGTCCTTTCCATACCTCTGCCACTGTTCCTCGTCCCGGAAAAGGTTCAGCATCTTCTTCGATTCCAGGTCCCGCCCGATCCAGTATCCGTAGAGCGTCGGGAGATCATGGGTCGTGACGGTGCAGAGGGCGGTCTCCGGGTAGTGTTCAGGGCGGGTAAAGGCGGGGTCGGGATAGTTTCTCTCAAAGTAGAGCAGGCGGTAGGAATGCATCCGGAAACGGAAGAGGGTATCATGGACATTCTCTCCCACGGTGCCGAGATCCTCGGCAATGACCACGGTCTTGTTCCGCACGCTCTCCAGCGCGATGATGCGCAGCAGGTCCTCCACCGGGTAGATCACGTATGCCCCCTCCACGGCGGGCTTCCCGCGGGGAATCCAGAAGAGTCGGAACAGGCCGAGGGCATGGTCGATCCGCAGCGCCCCGTTGTGCTTCATGTTCCTCCGGATGATATCGGTAAAGAACTCATACCCCGTTTCCCGCAGCCTCTCGGGTATCAGGGGGGGGAAGTTCCAGTCCTGCCCGGCAATGTTGAACTCATCAGGGGGAGCCCCCACGTTGATGGCCCCGGCAATGAGGGCCTGATAGCTCCAGGCGTTGCTCCCTCCCCCGATGGAGCCGATTGCGAGGTCGTGATAGATCCCGACAGGCATCCCGGAACGGGCGGCCCGTTCCGCCGTCTCCCGGTGCTGCACCTCGATCAACCACTGGATGTATTTGTAGAAAAGTACGTCCTGCTCATGGGAATCCCTGAATTCCCGGACCGCACTGCCCTGCGGATCGAGGTGCTCGCTATTCCAGTCCTGCCATATGTGCACCTTTCTGATGGAATTCATATATTCCCACAGGGCGACGAAGAGGGCATACGACTCGAGAGTGACGCCCTCCTCCCGCACATACCGTCTGAAATCATCGCCGCGCTCCGTGCTCTTCCGGTAATGGTTCTCATGGAAGTGCTCGAAGGCGAACTGGAGGATCGTCTTCTTCAGGAAAGCTATCTTCTTGTACTCGATGCAGGGGTCTCCCCTTACCTCCTCCAGTTGGCGGAGAAACACCTCGGAACGCATCACTTTCCCCGCCTCTTCCGATTCGGCCACATCGGGGATGCTGTCCATATCGAGGTAGATGAAGTTCTTATAGAGCCTGCTGATCGGGGAGTACGGGCTGATCCCGTAGGGCGCCTTATTCGGCAGGGCATGAAGGGGATTGATGCCCACGAAACCGCCTCCCAGACCGGAAACGGCGTCGAGGAGCTCCTTCAGATCGGTGAAGTCCCCGACACCCCAGTTCCGTGATGAACGGACAGCGTAGAGATTGACGGAGAGGCCCCAGGTGCGCCCCGTTTCGAGCTCCGGGGGGAGATGGCAGCGATCGGGGGTGACGATCACCCGCGACGCCTTCTGAATGGAGCTCGTGCCGCCGGGGAATACCGCATCGGGATGCCGGCA
>JADLDZ010000345.1 GCA_020846375.1 Nitrospirales bacterium
CAAGCGGAGCAGTCAGATAGGGCGAGACCCCCCGGATGAGGAGGACCACGAGAATCAATTCCAGGAGAGCATGCCCCAGGATGATCAGGGGGCCCGCACTGCTCCCCCGTCGCACCGATTCCGCAACAGTAATGCTGAAAAGAGGCCCCGGAACCAGGGCTCCGGAAAGGGCGACTACAAACGATGAGACAGCGATAAAAAGGAGTTCCATCTCTCCTGCATTATACTATATCCCCGCCCTTCCCGTACGCCGTCCCCTTCCCCGCCGCGCACAGGCCGTCCGGGTCATCAGTGCATTGAAACAGGCGGGAGGACTCCCTTGCCAAACTCCGGGATCTTCTTATAAACTGTAGGGAAAAACGCTCTGTTCCCGCCACAGTCGATGCGCCGGACGGGAGCGGACGGGCACTTTGGGGAGAGCGAGGGAAATGAGGGAAAACGCAAAGAGACATCTTGCAGACCTGGTGGACATGGACAATCCGCAGTCGGTGTACGCTGAAGTCAGGCAGATCGTCTCCCTGATCCGCCCCGGCTTCCCTCTCCCCCTGCTCGATGGCGTCTTCAGGGATACGGTGCGGCTCTTCCGGGGCCGGTACCCCGGCTACCGCGCATGCACCACCGAGTACCACAACCTGAAGCATACGACGGATGTCCTCATCGCCCTCGTTCGCATCATGCACGGCGCATCCCTCAGAAAGGCTCCCCTTTCCGAAGAGGGGATCCTCCTGGGTCTCATGAGCGCTCTCCTGCATGACTCCGGGTACATTCAGGCCGCCGATGACCGGGAAGGGACAGGGGCGAAGTACACCCTCGTCCATGTGGAAAGGAGCATCGGCTTCGTTGAAGCATACTGTGCCCGGAAGCGCTATCCCGAAGGGTATGCCGAAAAGTGCGCAAGCATCATCCGCTGCACCAACCTGGACACCCCAGTGCGCGGGATCCCTTTTCTTTCGGAAGAAGTGGAGACAATCGGCAGGATGCTCGGCGCCGCAGACCTCGTCGGACAGATGGCGGATCGTGTCTACCTGGAGAAGCTGCTCTTCCTCTATTACGAGTTCAGGGAGGGATTGCTGAAGGGGTATTCGAGTGAGCGGGACCTGCTCCAGCAGACCCTTACCTTCTACGAGCATACGAAGAGCAGGCTCGCCGGAGACCTGGGCGGAATCCACCGCTACCTCAGCTACCACTTCAGGGAGCGTTGGAGTATGGACAGGGACCTCTATGCCGGCGCAATCGAAGCAAACATCAAACACCTGCGTTTCATCCTGGAAGACAGCGAAAAGGACCACCGCTCCTATCTCCAGCGCGGGGGGATCGTAAAGATGTTGGGGAAGAAACCTTCCTGATCCTGTCCTTGATGTGCCGTTCGAGGCGGCGCAACAGAGATGACAGGAAGTACTCTCTCATGCTTTAACGGTAGCGTATTCCGGCCGGGAGCGCAAATCCCCCTCCCTCGCTCCCGGCACTCCCGGCCGACCAGTTACTTCTTTGTTATCCTTACCTTCCAGAGCTCCGGACCCTGTTCCAGATATTCCCAGGCAAAGAGCCCCTCCCTTTCGTGCAGAAACTGGTAATACAGCGGTTTGGGGTCATGGTCATTCACCAGAACAAAGGCCTCACCCTTCTGCAGCTCATCGAACGTCTTAAAAATCAAGGGATGCCGCTCCCGTGGCGCGATGGGGATGACATTAAGCTCTTTCATGACGTGCCTCCTTATCAGCAAGAAATGTTGGTTCCCGTAGGACTGTTTCGCTGCCAGGACATCCTCTCCTGAATTCAACTGGGTGTCCTCATGAAAGAGTCCAGGCGGGCCACCCTCCACCCGCTTTGAGTAGAGTGCCCCTCCCTCTGTCCTACAGCTGTCCGCTCACTTCGTGCACCCTGATCACCAGCGCCCCCCTGGCCCAGGGGAATTTCTCCTTCACCTTTTCCACAAGCGGCCCCGCTGTCTGGACCTCTCCGGTGCCGATGAGCCGGTACCCTTTCCCCAGGCCAAGGTTCCCCTGCACCTGTCTCGAAGCGATCAGGAGCTCCACCCGGCTGTCTTTTTTCAGGTTCTCCCCGGTAGTCGCGTATCCCCCGGCAGGGATGGCAATGGTCGTACCGTCTTCGATGCCCACTGCCCGTATGTATCCTCCCCAGGTTGCCGCCAGGTGGGGGCCGTCAGGACCGGCGGTCGCAATAGCCACCCACTCCGTCTTTTCGAGCACTTCTCTGCATTTTTCGTCGATTGTCGCCATACAAGACCTCCCGATCATAGTGTGGAGCGCACTCCCCTCCGTAATTATATAGGTAAGTTGCAGCAGGATTTATGATGCGCATCATAGGGGCTCCCCTGCTTCCGGGAGCCTTCTCCTTCATCCGGCTCCTCCATCCGGAATTGCCCGCCACGTCGTTCTTTTCCTCCGTGATTTGCTTTATAATAAGACAAGGTCGGGAAGGGAGGGCACCGCTCACGTACGCTCCCCCTCTCTTCAAATCCGGCAGAGAGGTTGTGTCATGGATGCTATTTCCGTTGGAGCAGCATTTCCCGTGAGGAGGTACCGGAGCATCGGCGGCCTCCCGCCCGTAAAGAGCTCCTTGCCGCGTTCCGCGTGTATCCCCGCGTCCAACCCGGCTCTCTGCGAGGTCCACTCCCGACAGTGCGGAGTGCAGGGCGAACATCGCTTTTCCCCCTATCGATATCCTCCTCACCCTCTTCGACGCCCTCAACAAAAGCGGGGACTGCTGCCGGGGAGCCGGGGAAAAGGGATGACGCCTTTGCCGGTGTTTCATCTGCCGTAGTACAGCCCCCTTGATGAGGGGAGAGCACAAACAGGACTTCTATACCCTGTGTTCACGGAGGGAAAAATGCGGAAAACGCGCGGCACCCGACAGGTGGATATGCATTTTACAGAGGACATGAAGGTTATCAGGGCTGCAATTCAGGGGAAAGTGATCCCCTTCCGCAGCAGCAAACCGAGTGCCCGCAACAGAAAAGTGCGGGTATACCTGCTCGAGCAGCCCGATACCCCCGTGGCGGTATTCGACGCAGTGCCCTATGAGGTGTACTATTCCGAATGGGCAAGCAGGGGCAGGAGTGCAAACGTGGGAGCGACTCCGGGGACTATCTGCATCGCCGCCTTTACAGGAAGAAGATTCCTCGGCGTCGAGTGGGTCGACACCCCGGCACTCATGCGGCTCGCCATCCTCCTCGCTCCCTATTTCATCGTGAACCCCGCCGGCCCGGACACTCCCGCCTCTGCCGCCTCGGGGGCGCACTGACGGTGCATGCCCGCATGAGCGGCATCGTGCTCTGGATTACCGGCCTGCCCGGAAGCGGGAAGAGCACTCTTGCCGACGGTCTCAGGGACCGTTTCCCCGACTTCGTCATCCTCAGGATGGACGAGATGAGGAAGGTCGTCACCCCCGCACCCACGTATTCCGAAGAGGAGCGGGACCTGGTCTATCGAGCCGTCGTCTTTACCGCCAAAACCCTCGCGGATCTCGGACATGGCGTCATTATCGATGCCACAGGGAACAGGAGGAAATGGCGTGACCTGGCACGACAGCTCATCCCGGGCTTCAGGGAGATCTATCTGAAATGTTCGCTCCTTTCCGCTCAGGAAAGAGAGGAGGCACGCGCGGACACCCGGGGAGCCCCGCGTGGCATCTACCGGAAGGGGAGAACGGGATCTCCCGTCCCCGGGATACAGGCTCCCTATGAGGCCCCCGTGCATCCGGAGCTCACCCTCGATACGGACGCGCTGACGCCGGAGGAAGCCGTTTCAGCCATTGCCGGGCTCCTGGCGGAAACACCTTCCTCCTGAAACACCCCTCCTGTGGTACTGTCCGCTGCGCTGGCATCTCTCGGCAGGGGCTCGGGGGAGGCGTATAACGTTTCTTTGTGCCGCCCCTTTTCATCACTCGCTTACCAAAAAAACTCTTGACAGGAATGGCCGGAATACGGTTTATTATTTCGGAGTCAATTTATCTTGATTCAAAAAAGGAGGGAAAGGAGGAGGCATGGAGAAATTTTTTCTGGAGAGGGAATCCGCCGCGCTGCTGATCATCGATATCCAGGAAAGGCTGGCGGCGGTGATGCAGGAGAGGGAAGCAGTGGTGCGGAACTGCGGGCACCTCATCGAGCTCTCCGC
>JADLDZ010000346.1 GCA_020846375.1 Nitrospirales bacterium
AGCAAGTAGGGCGTGGAAGCAAGCTACCTCCTCATGGTCACCACCGGGCTCCTGGGCGGGTTCGGCCACTGCATCGGGATGTGCGGGCCGCTGGCGGCATCCTGCACGCTGAGCGCTGCGCGCAGGGGTGCGGAAAGCGGCAAGGCCGGCCTCATCCTTCCCCCTCTCCTCTACAATGCGGGCCGCATCTCCTCGTATGCCTTCCTCGGCGCACTCATGGGGCTTGTCGGTTCCTTCGTGAATATCGCAGGGAGAATCGCCGGTCTCCAGAACGGGGTGGCCATCGCGGCAGGAGTGCTGATGATCATCATGGGTCTGGGAGTTACGGGCCTCCTCCGCGGCGTTTCCTCCCTGGAGAGACATAACAGCCTCATTCTCAGGGCGGTTCGGGTGGTGCTCGAAGGGGATTCGATCTGGCGCTACTACCCCCTGGGCATCCTTCTCGGGCTCCTCCCCTGCGGGCTCTCCTATTCCGCCTTTATCGCCGCTGCAGGCACCGGCAGCCTCCTGCGGGGCATGCTCCTCGCTCTCTGCTTCGGTCTCGGCACTGTTCCCCCCCTGCTGCTCTTCGGGGTCATCATCAACTACCTGAGCGCAAAAGTGCGGGGGTGGGTGTACCGGACCGGGGGGCTTGTAATTATCGGTCTGGGGATTTATTTTATCTACAGGGGCTTTGCTGCATAGCCCGTTGTCCATCAGGAGGAAAATATGGAGGCTTTGGTCGTCTACATAACCGCACCTGACGAAGAGGAGGCGGCGAAGATCGCGCGGACGCTGGTGGAAGAGCGGCTTGCGGCATGCGTCAACATCGTGCGGGGAATCCGCTCCCTCTATCGCTGGGAGGGAAAGATCGAGGACGACTCCGAGGTACTGATGATCACGAAAACCCGCAGGGAGCTTTTCCCCTCCCTGCAGGAGAGGGTGAAGGAGCTGCACCGCTACACCGTGCCGGAGATCATCGCCCTGCCCATTGTCGAGGGCTCCCCGGACTATCTCTGCTGGTTGCATGACGTGACGAAAAGCGGGGGATCGTCTTCGGAACATGAAAATTCCTGACTACACCGCCCTCATCTGCAAGGGCTTCTGCGCCTTCTATCGAGAGGGAAAAGAGGAGCTCCATTGCGGGGGGTACGAGATCCTGAGGCACTCTCTGACTTCCGCCGAACTGGAGGCGCTCTCCTCTCTCTGCCCGTGCAGCGACACCCTCAAGCATCAGATACCTCCTGAAGAGGAGGAGATGAGAAGCCTCGTGTGTGGGACGTGCGCTTTTGCCGCCGACGGCTGCGATTACCGCGAAGACCGTTCCGGCCCCCCGTGCGGCGGATACCATTTCCTCCGGCTCCTTCGGGCGGTCAGGCACGGCGGGTAGCTTTTCCCGTGCGCGATCCAGGCATAAAAAAGGGGCTGGATGCTGCAACGCCCGGCCCCTCTCTTCTCTCTTTTCTGAAATTATCCGGTGATGCGCCGTATCTGTTCGGGTCGCGCTGTTTCAGGACGGGCCGCCTCGTCCGCAATCCTCTTCGCGTTCTTGTACGCTTCCACCGCGCGCTGCGGCTCAACGTACCGGGATTCCTCCGCCCTTTCCCGCTCCCTGGCAGGGGGAGTCCTCTCCTCTTCGGCTCTCCGTTCCGCGCGTGCCTTGCGTTCGGCCTTGCGGCTCAGGGTGACCTTGACGCCTTCAGAGGCGGTTTCCTTTGCGGAGGACCTCCTCTCCTGCGGCGCCGCCTTTTTCTCCGCAACCTTCTCCTGCCTCTTCTGCGGGGCATTGTACCGCGCAGCGGTATCCACCTGGTTGGCGTTATTCACCTGCTCCACCGCCATGATGTCCCTCCTGTCCGTCCGCGCACCCGGAAACGGCCCTACCGGAAATCCCTCCGTACCCGGATGGTGTTCGCATGTGCTTCGAGTCCCTCGCTCTCCGCAAGGACCTCCACAGTATCCGACAGTAGGGTAAAACTTTTCCTGTCGAATTGCAAGAGGCTGGTCCTCTTCACGAAATCATACACCCCCAGGGGAGAGGAGAAGCGCGCGGTCCCCCCGGTGGGCAGGGTGTGGTTGGGGCCCGCGGAATAGTCGCCCAGGGGTTCCGGGGTCCAGGGGCCGAGGAAGACGGCGCCCGCGTTCTTCACCAGGGCAAGCACGTCTTCGGGGTCCTGCGTCATGATCTCGAGGTGCTCCGGGGCGATTTCATTCGCGATTTTTGCCGCATCCTTCAGGCTCTTCGTCAGGAGCACCGCACCGAATTTCTTCAGGGATTTCTTTGCGATCTCTCTCCTCGTCAACTCCCTGAGCTGCCTGTCCACGTCACCGGACACCCGCGCCGCCAGTTCCTCCGAATCGGTAACCAGGATACTGGAAGCCATCTCATCGTGCTCCGCCTGGCTCAGCATATCGGCGGCGATGAAGGCGGGGGTGGCGGAGTCGTCGGCGATGATCAGGATCTCGCTCGGCCCCGCGATCATGTCGATATCCACGATACCGAAAACCGCCCGCTTCGCCAGGGCGACATAGATATTGCCGGGGCCGACGATCTTGTCCACCTTCCGGATGGACCGGGTGCCGTACGCCATTGCCCCCACCGCCTGGGCCCCGCCGATCCGGTACACCTCCCTGATCCCCAGCAGGGCGATGGCCGCCATGACAGAGGGGTGCACCTCGCCCCCCGGCGTCGGCACGCAAAGGGCGATCTCCTCCACCCCCGCCACCTGTGCGGGGATGACGTTCATCAGGACAGTGGAGGGATAGGACGCCTTTCCCCCCGGCACGTAGACGCCCGCACGGGCGAGGGGCCTGATGATCTGGCCGAGAGTGGCGCCGTCCTTTTTGAAGGACCACGACTTCTCCTTCTGCTTTTCATGGAAGTCATGGATCCTCTCGGCGGAAAGCGCGAGGGCCTGTACCACCTTCGGGTCCGCCTTCCTTGCATGGGCCTTGATCTCAGCGGGGGTGACCCGTACCGGGAGCTCATGCCGGTCAAACTTCCGGGTGTACTTCTCCACCGCCGCATCGCCCTTTTTCCTCACCTCGGCAAGAACGGAGCGCACCGTCTTCTCGATATCGGGGGTGACGCCCTCCGCCCTTTTGCGGAGCAGCTGCAGAAACGCCTTGATTTCTTTGTCGGTTTTTAACATTCTCATAGTGAGAATATTATAGCACTTCGGGGGAA
>JADLDZ010000347.1 GCA_020846375.1 Nitrospirales bacterium
AAGTTTCTACGCGTTCCGGGAGGAACTGCAGGCGACTCTGGGCCGCTTTCATCAGCAGAACCCGTTGAAGCCGGGCATGCCCAAGGAGGAGGTGAAGGCGGGGATCAGGATCGACCAGAAGGTGTTCAATCATCTTGTCGAGAGGGTGGAGGAGGTTGTCGTGGACAGGGAAATGCTCCGCCTCCGCAATTTCCAGGTGGCGCTTTCCGGCGTCGATGCGAGCACAAAGAGCAGGATAGTGGCTGCCCTCGAAAAAGAGGGGCTGCAGCCCTCTTCGAAATCCGAACTGGCGCAAAAGCTCTCCTTCAGCGAGAAAGAGCTGAACGACCTCCTCAGGCTTCTCGCCAAGGAGGGCGCCCTGGTAAGGCTGAACGACTCCCTCTACATTACGTCGCCCCACCATGAACGGATGCTGAAACTGCTGAAAGATTTCTTCATACACAAGGGTGAAATGACTGTGGCGGAGTTTCGGGATCTCCTTGGAACAACAAGAAAATATGCTCTTCCCCTTCTCGAGTACCTCGACTCCCACCGGATAACCCTCCGGGTTGGGGATGTCAGAAAATTAATGGTAAAATAGGGTATGAAAAAGCGCTACCTCTGGGTCCCGGTCGTCCTCCTCATCGGCTTTCTCCTCGGTGGAATCACCTACTACCTGTTAAGCAAGACAATCACTCCCTCCTACATACCCTTTACGCCCCGGGTCACCGGCTCCATTTTCGAAACATCGAGAGCCTTTTCCGAGATTGTGCGTGCCGTCGCCCCCTCCGTGGTCAACATCTCCAGTGTCAAGACAGTCAGGAGGCAGGACGCTCCCTTCGACGACTTCTTCGATTATCTCTATCCCTTTCCCGACGAGCACGGGCGGAAATGGAAGGAGCAGAGCCTCGGTTCCGGGGTCATTGTCTCGCCCGACGGGTATATCGTCACCAATAATCATGTCGTGGAGCAGTCGGAGGATATCAAGGTGACCCTGTATGACAAAAGAGCGTTCCGGGCGAAGATCATCGGAGCCGACCCGAAAACGGACATCGCAGTGATCAAGATAGAGGCAAAGAGTTTGCCGGGTATCCCCTGGGGGGATTCCGACAGGCTGCAGGTGGGGGAGTTTGTTCTCGCTATTGGGAGTCCCTTCGGACTGAGCCATACGGTGACTATGGGCATCATCAGTGCTATCGGCAGGGTGGATGTGGGAATAGCGGATTATGAGAATTTCATCCAGACCGATGCTGCCATCAACCCCGGGAATTCCGGCGGGCCCCTGACGAATGTGAAGGGAGAACTGATCGGGATCAATACCGCCATCTTCTCGAAGACGGGGGGATACCAGGGGGTCGGTTTTGCGGTGCCGAGCGATATGGTCAGGCTGGTCATGGATCAGTTGCTGAAGAAGGGGAAGGTGACACGGGGATGGATCGGGGTCGCCATACAGGAGCTTACTCCGGAGATCGCCCAGAAATTCGGTCTCAAGGTATCGGACGGGGCGCTTATCAGCGATGTGCTCAAAGGAGGGCCAGCCTCCGCTGCAGGAATGATGCGGGGGGACATCATCCTCGGGTTCAGCGGCAAAAAAGTCAGGGATGTGGGGATGTTCAGGAATATGGTGGCGCAGAGCAGGATCGGCTCCCCGGTCGAGGTAAAGATACTGAGGAAGGACAGAGAAATCGCGGCCACGGTGACGATAGCGGAGCTCCCCTCCGAGGCGGCGGAAACGGCTCTCTCCTCCCCCCAGAATCCGGAACCGGAAGAGAATGTCCTTTCCGGCATCGCGGTAGTGGACCTCAACCGCTCTATTGCCAGACAGCTGGGGATCGACAAGGATGAAAAGGGAGTTGTCATCGTCAGGGTCGAACCGGGTTCTTCCGCGGAGGATGCCGGCATTAAAAAGGGTGATGTGATACAGGAGATCGATCGTCAGAGGATAAACAACCTGAACGACTTCAACCGGATCGTATCCAGAGTAAAGCCCGATGATGCCGTCCTCCTCTTCGTCAACCGCAAAGGGAAGAGATTCTATGCTGCCTTATCCCCGCAATAATATCAGATCCGGAAAACGAGGGGGGAAGAAGTGAAGAACTGAAGAAAGGAGGTGAGAAAGATGATCCGTCTTGTACCGAAAACGGCAATCGTGCTTATCTTTATTGCCGCAGGTTTTTTGTTCGGTGTGCGTTATGGTTTTGCTGTATACGGCATACTTTTTGGATTGTTGCTCGGCGCCCTCTCCCTTTTTATCGAAGCGAGGCTCCGGGATATTTCTTTCGGCTCTATTCTCGGCGGTCTCCTGGGATTGGGGATAGGGCTTCTCTCTTCCTTCCTCCTGCTGTATCCTTTCCGCTTTATTGTCAGCGAGGAGGGCTGGAGGGCCTCTTATTTCGTCCTTACCGCAGTGCTCGGCTATGGAGGGCTGTTTGCAGGGCTGTACCGGGGCAAAAACCTCACTGTTCCTGCAATCATGCGTCTGTTCAAGGGACAGGAACTGGAAGAAGACCTCAAGATCCTGGATACGAGCGTTATCATTGACGGCCGCATCGCGGATGTCGTCGAGGCGGGCTTCCTGGAGGGAGCTTTCGTCGTTGCCCAGTTCATCCTCCAGGAGCTCCAGTATGTCGCCGACTCCCCCGATCCCATGAGGAGGGCGAAGGGGAGGCGGGGGCTCGATATCCTGCACCGTATCCAGAAGATGTCGAACATCAAGGTCAGGATTGTGGAGGAGGACTTCCCGAAGATCAAGGAGGTCGATGCGAAGCTGATCGCACTGGCGCGCCTCCTGAACGGGAAGATCGTCACCAACGATTTCAACCTGAACAAGGTGGCGCAGGTGCAGGGAGTCTCCGTCCTTAATATCAATGAACTTGCCAATGTATTGAAACCGGTGGTGCTGCCCGGCGAGCTTATCAACCTTTTTGTCGTAAAGGAGGGCAAGGAGTACAACCAGGGTGTCGCGTATCTCGATGACGGGACCATGGTGGTCATCGAAAATGCACGCAAGCTTATCGGAAAAACAGTGGAAGCTACCGTTACCAGCGTCCTGCAGACCACGGCGGGAAGGATGATTTTTGCCCGTTTGCGGGAAGAGGAGTAAAGTGCACCGGGGTACTATGAAAGGATCAGTGCACAACAGAGTGGCGGCGGTCATCCCTGCCGCCGGGCTGGGCAGGAGGTTCGGGAGCCGGGGGGGGAAGACGCTGCATCTCCTTTCCGGGAAGCCCCTGCTTGCCTGGGTTCTCGAAGCCTTCCAGCACTGCAGGCTGGTCGATGAGATCCTGCCGGTGCTGAAGGCCGAGGACCGGGAGGCCGGATGGGAGTTGGTGGAGCACTATGGCATAACCAAGGTGAGGAGGATCGCACCCGGGGGCAGCGAGAGGCAGGACTCGGTGTTCAACGGGCTGGAGGCCCTTGGGGGAGAGCCTTCTTTGGTGGTGATCCATGATGGGGCCCGGCCGCTGGTGGAGAGTTTCCTTATCGAAAGGGCCATCGAAGGGCTGAAAGGGTATGACGGTGCTGTGGCGGGCGTGCCGGTGAAGGACACGATCAAGGCGGCGAAGCACTCCACTCCTGCCTGTGACGTGGCGGGACAGAACGGGCGAGCGCCGGATGCGGTGGTGGAAGGAACGCTGGACAGGACGACACTCTGGGCAATCCAGACCCCCCAGGCGTTTCCCCTCGAACGGATACGCGAGGCGCACCGACGGGCCCGCTCCGAGGGCTTTTACGCCACCGATGACGCTGCCCTGGTTGAGCGGTACGGCGGCGCGGTGAGGATCGTCATGGGATCGTACCGGAATATGAAAATGACGACGCCGGAGGACATCCTGGTGGCGGAAGCGCTGCTGAAAGGGATGCCATGACAAGGATACACCATCGGATGACGGCTTCGGATCTGCGATGCGTATAGGGATAGGATACGACTCCCACCGGCTTGCAGAGGGGAGAAAGCTGATCCTCGGCGGAGTGGAGATCCCCCATGAGAGGGGTCTCCTTGGCCATTCCGATGGAGACGCCCTTTGCCACGCCATTACCGACGCCCTGATCGGCGCACTGGGAGAAGGGGATATCGGCAAACATTTCCCTGATACCGATCCGCAGTGGAGGGGCATTTCGAGCCTGCTGCTCCTGAAGCATATTGTCGGACGAGTAAAGGAAAGGGGGTTCGAGATTGCCTGGATCGACTCCGTTATCATTATGGAAAGACCGAAGATAGGACCTCATATCGACTCCATGAGAAATGCCCTTTCCGCTGCGGGGCTTCCTCCCTCGCTGGTAAGCATCAAAGCGAAGACGAACGAAGGGATGGGATTTGCCGGGCGCGGCGAAGGCGTGGCAGTGCATGCGGTGTGTCTCCTGGCACCGTCTCCTCTCTGACAGAGGAATATTTCTCTGCTGAAAAAAAGCGAAAAAAAAGGCGGCTCTTTCGAGCCGCCTTTTTTGTGATGCTCCTCGGCAGTTAGAAGCTGAGGGTCAGTGCATGCATCATCTGGAACGGATCCTTTACGTCGTTTGCAGAGGTAAAGGGTGTTCCTGCCGCACCGGTTTCGTAGAAGTCGCCGGTGTTCATCCAGCCTGCGATGACGGAGTAGGTGAGATTCCTGTCGATCTTGTACGCAAGCTTCACGTCGATTTCCTCACCGATCTGCTTGTCCTGTCCACCGGAGGTCTTCGAAGCCCTGATGACGAACCCGTCGATGGAGGCGGTCATGTCTTTCATCGGAGCGAAGTCAAGACCCAGCCGGTAGTAGGTGGTGTTGGCGATACCCGTGCTGCGGCCGGTGCTGCTCACGCCGCTGCTGGAGAGGCCCTGTCCGGAATGCCCGGGATCGAGCCACTGCAGGTTGGCGGCGGTCCTGATGGTGTACTCATAGAGGAACGCGTAGTGGACGTCATGTCCCATGGTGGTCTGGAACTCCTTGTTCTTGCCGTCGGCCATACCGTCCTTGTCACCGCTTCCGTAGGCGAAGCCCGCCCTGATGGTCACAGGATTGATGTTGTAGGCCAGGTTCAGGAAGGCGCCGTAGCCCCTGAAATCGGTTTCGGCAAATCCCTTGAGCGTTCTACCGAACTGGGTGTCGAATTCCGCCTCATAGGTCAGCCCGTACAGCACACCACTTGCATGGAGGCCGAGGTTGTAGAACTTGAAGCCCTGGTCTTCGTTGATGAGCCAGTTACTGGCAGTAGGTGTGGCGCCAGTGATGCTATGCAGGGTGTTTATCGGGGTGTTATTGCTCTGCGCATAGAACAGGTTGACTCCAACCGCGTTGTCCTTGTTCCAGTTGTAGACCGCGAGAACGGCATAGGCATCGGTGTCGTCGTTCGCCTGGCCGGTACTCCCCTCGATGACCTTTGCGGTCACCGCAGCGACATGGAGGTTCTTCATGGGAAACGCGAACAGCAGGACCGCGTCGTCGCCAAACTTGGTGTGGTCAAGGAACTGCCTCTGGCTCAGGGCGAGGGGCATGTGACCGACCTTGATACCCGCGGGAATCCCGAGAAGTCCGGAGCCGGAGTGCTGAATCCATGCCTGGAGGATCCTGAGCTCGCTGTTAGGCTTGTTGTTTTCAGTAGCAGGCACGGCAGTTCCTACGCTGGAACTGGACGTGCTGCTTCCTCCGCCCCAATTGTACGTGTCGGAGTTCGTCAGATCACCGCCTGAAGAGGTCTCGAGCTGTACGAGACCGACGGTGTTCTTGGTGACGTCTGCCTGGAGGCTGAGTCGCACCCTCGTATCGTACCAGGCTGCTGACGGAGCCTCCACGGGAAGCTGTGCGCTGGCACCACTGCCATGGATAATGTCGGTGCTCATCCAGCCCCTGAACCTCAGTTCACCGCCCAGGGTGATCTGGGTGGAACCCTTGGCCACTGCTGCCTGCGTCTCTGAAGGAATGTCGGCATGAATGGCGAAGGCGCTCGCCGCGAAGCCGAGAAGGAACAACATGCTTACGAGTACTATTAAAAATTTTCTCACTTCCTAACCCTCCTGTGGTTAGTTCAGTATCTGTCCGCCAAAGGCGGAACGGTACGACCCGTTTTCACTTCCGTTCTTTATTTCTGTGGGCGCTCTCACCTCCTTTTTGAGATTTGAGAAAGGAAGAAAAAAATAAAGTATAATCCTAGTAAGCAACGACATCTGCGCTCTCCCTGCACGAATTATTTGCCTCGGTAAAAATGGGAGCCAACCGGGTAAGTTGCAACAAGTGTGCCAATAATAATTCCTTTTAAAACAAGAGGAAACTGCAGGGGACCCTTCTTGTCCGTGTGGCGGTATTGCAACAAAGTGTGTTTTTTTTTGAACAGCCTCAAAAGGGGAGCCGGAGGGTGCTTCTCGCGGAGTCTGCTTTCTTTTTCCTTGACGCCCCGGGAGCTCTCTTGCATTTTCCCCCAATGTTTCTCTATCGTTTAAGCAGGCGGTGTCAGGGGGCATCCTATGGCAAAAACATGGAAGCATGACTTCGATATTGCAAAGTTCTCCCGGATAATCGAGCAGAATCCTAAGGATTACCGGGCCTACAAAGACCGGGGGAATGCATATCATAAAAAGAGGCGCTACGATCTCGCCCTTGCCGACTACACCAGGGCGATAGAATTGAACCCCGCCTATTTCCTTGCCTACAACAACAGGGGGAATGTCTATCTTCAGACCGGACGGTATGATCTTGCTCTTGCCGATTACGATAAGGCGATAGAGCTGAGCCCGCAGAACGGCATGCCCTACAACAACAGGGGATTCATCAATATCCTCATGGGCAGGCTCGATGATGCGGAGCGGGATGTCAGGAGGTCGCTTGATCTGAACGAAAATAACATCTATGCCCTGAACAGCATGTCGGAGCTCTATGCAGCGAGGAATAATGCGGAAGAAACCTGCAAGTGGCTGAAAAGGGCGATCGAAAAGGGCTACAATAACTGGAATTATCTCAAAACATCAAAAACATACGATCCTGTTCGCCAGTCCCCCTGCTTCAGGCATCTCCTCGCACGAAAAGAAAGATAGCCTCAACCCGCTGGAAAAGCACGGTGTTGCGGAGTGCCTTCTTTGTAGCGTCGATGCGAC
>JADLDZ010000348.1 GCA_020846375.1 Nitrospirales bacterium
AGGGGAAAAGGGGGAAAAAGAGGGTTTGGAAATGAATATGGTTGTAATGAAAGAATTTATCCGGGAAGTCTCCTGCAGTGCATTTCCCGGTAAGGCTGCTTTTGTGCCCCGGAGAGGGGAGGAAAACGGGCAGTGCTGACCCCGGACAAGGGGGAGACTCCTCTCCCCGACCCCACGGGAGCGATACGTGCCTGCCCTTACTATAGTATTGTTGGAGCGTGATGCTGCCGTGCTGCCTTGCATGATGGCACAGAAGTTGCTCTTCATTGTATTTTGTAAAGTAAAGTCTGACAGACCGGTCAAGCAGGGGAGGAGCCGATATGGCGGAAGCGAGAGTCACAACGAGGGGAGGATTCAGTAGCCATGCAAAGTAACGGAACTTCGGCGCTTGACACTTTTCCCCGGCTGTTGCTGCACCAGGCCATGCGCAATGGAAAGAAAACCGCGATGCGTGAGAAAGCATTCGGTATCTGGCAATCCCGGGATTGGAGCCGGGTTGCCGACGAGGTGCGTGGTTTTGCATGTGGATTGGCGGCACGAGGCTTTCAGCGCGGGGAAAACCTGGCAATAATGGGAGACATCCATGCACGTCTCTATTGGGCGATAACCGCCGCGCACTGCTTGGGAGGAGTGGCGGTTCCCCTCCCTGTGGAGGCGTCCGAGGATGAATTGTCCTCTATTCTTAATCAGACAGAGAGCCGGTTCATCGTAGTGCAGGACCAGGAGCAGGTCGATAAGCTGCTGGAAATGAAAGGGAGCTGCCCGCGCCTTGAAACGATTATCTATGCAAACCCCCGGGGGATGCAGCACTACACCGACTCCTGTCTGTGTGCATACGAAAATATCCGGAAGGAGGGCTGCCGGTTCGATGCAGAGAGCGCCGACTTCTTCACTGGTCAGGTTGCCCAAGGGCAAGGAACCGACACCGCCGTCATTTTCTATGCCGCGGACACTGCCGGACGCTCGAAAGGAGTCATGCTGAGCCATGACAGCCTGATCTCCGCGGCGACCCGCAGCATCGAAGAGCTGCGCTTGCGCCCGGACGAAGATGTGCTGGCTTTCCTGCCGATGACAATGAATGCCAGCCTCCTCTTTTTCTTTGCGCAGCCCTATGTTGCGGGTTTCTGTGTCAATTTCCCCGAAAGCTACGAGACCGTGGTGACCGACATGCGGGAAATAGGTCCATCGTTCTATTTCGCCACGCCTCAGGTGTACAAGAGCCTGTTCAACCTGATCACGCTCCGGATGGAGGATGCCGGTGCGCTCAAGCGCCGCCTCTTCCGTTTTTTCATGGGTGTTGCCCACCGGACAGGGCCCGCACTTCTCGACGGCAGGTCGGTTTCTCTTGCACAGCGCTTCCTGTACAGAACCGGCCAACTGCTGATGTTTGCCCCCCTCAAGAACATACTGGGACTCAGCCGCATCCGGCTCGCATTGACAGGCGGCAACAGTGCCAGCCCGGAAATACTCGGCCTGTACCGCGCACTGGGCATTAACCTGAAGCAGTTCTATGGTCCGCCCGAGGGCTGCTCCTTCATCGCCCTCCAGCGGGACGGACAGGTGAGGCCCTCCAACGTCGGAGTCGCCGTAAAGGAGGTTCAGATCAGGATTGCGGAGGCGGGCGAGATCGCTTTCCGGGGGCCGAGTGTGTTCCAGGGGTACTACAGGGGGGAGGAGGCTGCACCCGGACGCGCGGGGGAATGGGTCAAGACCGGTGTCATGGGCCGCCTCGATCAGCAGGGGGAGCTCAGCGTTCTGGGAGCGATGGCGGACCAGTGCAGGCTAGCCGACGGTACCCCCGTCGCTCCGTCCGTTGTGGAGTGCATACTCAAGTCCTTCCCCTTTATCAAGGAGGCGGTGGCTTTCGGCCACGAAAAACCCTTCGTCACCGCGTTCATCACCATTGACGGCGAAGTTGTCACCCATTGGGCGGACCGGCACAACATCGTCTATGCCGGCTACGCCGACCTGACGCAGCAGGAAGCGGTATACGGCCTCATCAAGTCATGCGTGGAGGAGACGAACGCCAGGTTGTACGACTCTGGGCAGAACAGGCTGCAGGTGAGGCGCTTCCTGATCCTTCCCAGGGAAATCGAAAACGGCGCACTGAACCATGACGGAGACGTATGCCGGGACGTTATCGCCCAGCGATACGGCGATCTGATCAAATTGTTCTATACGTTCGAAGAGGACCGGCGCATCCCGGAGGCCCACCCGGGCATCATAAGGAGTACGCAGACACTGGAGTTTCCCACCGGGGTGAAGATTCGCGATGTGCAGGTTGTCGAGAAAAGGATGAACTTGGAGGGCCCCCTATGACAAACGGGAAGAAAGGCGGAGAGGTAATCCTCGAGCTCGCGGGGATATCGCTCAGTTTCGGCGGCGTCAAAGCCATCACCAACATCAGCTTCGCCGTGAGGAATGGAGAGATCTGCTCCATTATCGGCCCCAACGGAGCGGGCAAGAGCTCGCTGCTCAACGTGATCAACGGTGTGTACCACCCGCAGGAAGGGGAGATCGTTTTCAAGGGGCAGCGGCACCGGCAGATGAAGCCGCGTGACGCCGCCATCCAGGGGATTGCACGGACGTTCCAGAACATCGCGCTGTTCAAGGGGATGACGGTCCTCGACAACATCATCACCGGGCGCACGCTGAAGATGAAATCCACGTTCCTGGAGCAGGCGTTCTGGTTGAAGAGGGCCCGTGAGGAGGAGAGGGAGAACCGCCGGAAAGCGGAAGAGATCATAGAGTTCCTGCAGATACAGGCGGTCAGGAAAACGCTGGTCGGAAAACTGCCCTATGGTCTTCAGAAGCGCGTCGAGCTGGGCAGGGCGCTCGCCGCGGAACCCACGCTCCTGCTGCTGGACGAGCCCATGGCCGGGATGAGCGTCGAAGAAAAGCAGGATATGGTCGCCTTCATCATGGAACTGCACAGCGAGTTCGGCATGACCGTGGTGCTCATTGAGCACGATATCGGCGTCGTGATGGATATTTCGGACCATATCGTCGTGCTCGATTACGGCCGCAAGATCGCGGACGGACCGCCGCGGGAAATTGCGTGCAACGAAGAGGTTATCGCGGCGTACCTCGGCACGAAAGCCG
>JADLDZ010000349.1 GCA_020846375.1 Nitrospirales bacterium
AACCACCGAAAAAGCCTTTGAAAGCTATGTCGAGCATATCCTCCTGAACCAGTCCGGCTGGAAGGCAGGGGCCATTGCGGAATGGGACAGGGAGAGGGCGCTGTTCCCGGCGCAGGTACTGGCGTTCCTGCAGGAGACACAACCCAAGCCGTGGGAGCAGATGAAGAAGCTGCATGGCACGGGTCTGGATGCCATGATCATCACCGCGCTGGTCAAGGAACTCGAGGTGAAAGGCAGCCTCCACGTGCTGCGCCACGGCTTCAAGTTCTACGGGAAGACCTTCCGGCTTGCTTATTTCAAGCCTGCCCATGGACTCAACTACGAGGCAGTGGAGCTCTATCTGAAAAACCGTCTGACCGTGACCCGCCAGGTACCCTGCCATCCGCACACCAACGATACCATCGACCTTCTTTTTGCGCTCAATGGTCTGCCGGTGGCGACCTGCGAGCTGAAGAACCCCGGCACAGGACAGGACTGGAGGAATGCCGTCAGGCAATACCGCGAGGACCGTGAACCGGGCGCGCCTCTCTTTCAGTTCAAGAGCCGGGCACTGGTGCATTTCGCCGCGGATCCCAATGAAATTCACATGACTACGCGGTTGCGCAGGGAGAAGACATACTTCCTGCCTTTCAACAGGGGCAGCCATCCGGGAGAGGTGCAGTGCGGGGCCGGCAATCCCCGGCATCCCTCGGGCTATCGGACGGGGTACTTCTGGGAGGAGGTCCTGCAGCGTGACAGTTTCCTCGACATCATCGGACATTTCATGTTTCTTGAAAAAAAAGAGGAAAAGATTGATGACGGCCAGGGAGAAAAAAAGCTCGTGACAAGGGAGGCGATGATATTCCCCCGCTATCATCAGCTCGACGCGGTGCGCAAACTTATCGAGGCGACCCGGAACGAAGGACCTGGACGAAACTACCTGATTCAGCATTCGGCGGGAAGCGGAAAAACGAACAGCATCTCATGGCTCTCGCACCGGCTGGCCAGCCTCCATAATGTACGGGACGAGAAAGTATTCGACTGTGTCATCGTCATCACCGACCGGCGCGTGCTGGACAAACAACTGCAGGATGCACTCTACCAGATCGAACATGCGCAGGGCGTGGTGAAGGCTATCGATCAGGACTCGAAACAACTGTCCGCAGCGCTGATCGACGGGACAAAGATCGTGATCACCACGCTCCAGAAGTTTCCTTTTGTCCTCCGGGGCCTCCTGCATGCAGCCGGCGCGGAAAGCATCGATCAGGCAAGCGAAGAGGAAAAGCGACAGGCCAGGGAATGGGAGGCGCAGATAGCCGCGCGGAAGTGCGCAGTGATTGTGGACGAAGCCCATTCGAGCCAGACAGGCGAGACGGCCCGTGAGCTGAAAGCGATTCTCGGGGCTGCCGCTCATAAAGAGAGCGAAGAGGAGGAAGCCGACTGGGAGGACCGCCTGAATCAGGTCATGCAGTCCCGGGGAAAACAGCCGAATCTGAGCTTCTATGCTTTTACTGCAACCCCGAAGGGAAAGACAATCGAGCTTTTCGGCAGAACGGGAGCCTCCGGCACCCCGGAAGCATTCCACCTTTACAGCATGCGGCAGGCCATAGAAGAGGGGTTTATTTTCGATGTACTGTCCAATTATACCACCTATGCAACGTATTACCGGCTGCTGAAAGCCGCTGAAGACGATCCGGAGCTCCCCAGGCCAAAAGGGGCGCGCGCCCTGGCGAAGTTCATGAGCCTGCATCCGCACAATATTGAACAAAAGACGGAAGTGATGGTAGAGCACTTCCGTCGAAGCGTTAAAAACCGTATCGGCGGCAGGGCCAAAGCGATAGTGGTTACCTCATCCCGCCTTCACGCAGTGCGTTACATGCTGGCTTTCAAGCGTTACATTGCGGAAAACGGCTACATCGACATACGCCCTCTCGTTGCCTTCAGCGGTTCCGTCAAAGATCCCGATACCGGGCTGGAATATACCGAGCCCGGCATGAACACGGACATCGTAACAGGGAAGCCTATAAGTGAGCTCCAGTTGCCTGAACGCTTCGATTCGCCCGACTATCAGGTATTGCTCGTCGCCAATAAGTACCAGACCGGCTTTGACCAGCCGCTGCTGCATACGATGTATGTGGACAAACGGCTTGACGGGGTACAGGCCGTGCAAACACTCTCACGGCTCAACAGAACAGCCCCTGGAAAGGACAAGCCCTTTGTGCTTGATTTTGTTAATAAAACAGAGGATATTCATAAAGCCTTCAAACCGTACTATGATGCGACGGGACTGTTGGAATCTTCCGATCCGCAGCGGCTTGAAACTCTGAAGCACGAGTTGGATCAGGCCCAGGTATACCACTGGAGCGAGGTCGAAGCTTTCTCGCGAATATTCTACCGGCCTCCTGAACGTCAGAATCCGGCGGACCACGCCCATATGCAGCGACATCTGCAGCCCTCAGTGGATCGGTTCAAGAGTATCGATGATGAAGGGGAAAAAGCCGAGTTCCGGGACAGGGTAAGCGCTTATGTACGTGTTTACGCGTTCTTGAGTCAAATTTTACCCTATGCCGACCCCGAGCTTGAAATGCTTTACAGTTTCGGACGCTTTCTCCTTCCCCTCCTCCCTTCAGGCCATACTGAGGAGGTGGTAAAGATCGGAGACGAAGTAGGCCTGCACTATTACCGGCTTGAGCGCGTCTACTCAGGCGCTATTGTTTTGGAGGAGGGGGTGCCGTACGGGGTGAAAAGTCCGACCGATGTCGGTACGGGGAAAGCGAAAGACGAAAAAGCCCCGCTGTCAGAGATTATCTCACTGCTCAACGAGCGTTTCGGAACCGACTTCTCCAATGAAGACCGGCTCTTTTTCGAACAGATCAAAGAGAAAGCGACGAAACATGAGCACATAATAAGAACCGCTCTCGCTAATCCCCTGGACAAATTCCGGTTGGGTATAAGGAGGCTGATTGAAGAGCTTATGATTCAGCGCATGGCGGACAACGACAAAATCGTCACCCGGTATATGGATGATCAGGAATTTCAGAACTCGGCCTTTCCCCTTCTCGCGAAAGAGATTTTCGACTCGATACGCAGCGAAGAATCGACAGATACGCAGTGAAATGAAAGGGGTATCCGCTCCCGTCACTCCCTTTTGAGCTGGCCGGTATCGTACAGGGCCTGAATGTCCAGAGCGGGCACTGCAACGGAGAGGTACACCAGCTTCTCCGGTCCCGGGTTTTCGACCCCGTGCTCCACGTTTGAGGGGATATGGAGGAGGTCGCCCGCCTGCACCTCGGCTGTTTCGTTGCCGACCCTGATACGGCCGCGCCCGCCGATGATGATGTAGGCCTGCTCCGGCCCGTGATGATGGGGCTGCTGGCCGGCGCCCGGCTCCACCTCGACCCAGGCGATCGCCATGGTATCGGTAGGGGTGTCCCCGGCCTGCAGGAGTATGTGGGACAGTAAGCCCGGACGAATTCGCTTCGGTGCTGCTGAAAGACTCGATTTGAACACTGCCGCCTCCTTATGTTTTCCAGCGTGGATCGTGGATAAGTGTACCAGTATTTCCGGAGAGATTCCACCATGCTGTTCGAGGTCCTACGACTCCTTCTGTGCTACACTATAAAAACAACGCGCACCGAGAAGGAGCGGACTGCTATGAGATATCGGGGTGGGTTTCCCGAATATGTGCCGGTCGCCCGGAAAAGGGAGAAAGCGGCGTAAAAGTTCCGGGACCTCATAGAGGGCAGGTTCCCCCGGGAAAGCGCCGGAAAAATCAAAAGGAGCAAAAGATGAAGGCGGAAATCACGGCTGAACTGAACGCCTCCTCCCCCGGGGAGGCGCAGGAGATACTGAAAGGACTTTGCGAAAAGCTGAGGGCTGAGGGAGTGATCAGCTCCTACCATTTTACGATACAGGCAGAGACAGGCACCATCACCGAGAAGTGCATCCTCGCGGAAGGAAAGGTTATCGCGTGACGGCCCTGACCGCGCCCGTGGGGCGCCCCGGCAAGCAACAATGATAGCGCTGGCCTTCGCCGCCTTTCCCCTGTACCTTCTCGGCCTCTGGAAGCGGCCTCTCCTCTTGGCCGGGCTCGCCGCTCAGAGTGTCTATCTCGCTTCACGGGGCATTGCGCTGGGCAGGCTCCCTCTCGTGGGACCCCACGATACTCTCACGTTCCTCGCCGCCTCTCTGGTGGTCTTTTCCCTGCCCTTCCACCGCCGCCTGAAAGGCCATCGAAGCTACTATCGCTGGATCGCCGCAGCCGCGGCCGTCTTCACCGCATTCGCCCTTGCGGCAGAGCAGCATAACACGCCCCTCCCGCCGGTGCTGAAGACCCTTTGGTTCGAGCTTCATGTGGTGTTGGCGTTCCTGTCCTACGGCCTCTTCGGCGTCGGGGCCGTCCTCGGCGCCCTGTTTCTCCGTGAGCGTGCGGCCACCCTGGAAGGCATGCAATACCGGGCCGTCTTCATCGGGTATTCCCTCTTCTCGCTCTCCATGATCTTCGGCGGGGTCTGGGCCTTCCTGGCATGGGGAACCTACTGGCTCTGGACGCCGAAGGAGCTCTGGACCGCCCTTCTCTGGCTGTTCTACAGCCTCTACCTCCACGCACGGCTGCGCCCGCAATGGAGGGGGAGACCTGCGGCGGTCCTCGGCGTCGCGGGATTCGCTGTCGTATTGTTCACGTATCTGGGGGTGAGCCTTCTCATGAAAAGCTCACACAGTTTTTAGGATGCTCCTCCTGAAGAAAGCACTGCACTTTCTCCTGTCGCTGCGGACAGCTGTGTGGCTGCTCTGTCTGCTCATCGTCCTCCTGTTCGCCGGGGCTTTCATCATGCCGACGGCGGAAGAGTTCCAGTCCCTCCACGCCGTCCCCCTTTTCGTGTGGCTCCAGGAACAGCCTCCGCGCATCACCTGGTGGCTCTGGGGCTCTCTCGCCCTCCTCGTTCTGCTGACGGCCAATACCCTTTTCTGCAGCATCGATTCCGTCATCAGGAAGCGGAAGGCCGGCCAGTGGCTCCTCC
>JADLDZ010000350.1 GCA_020846375.1 Nitrospirales bacterium
CGCCCGGCATCTATGCAATGGGGGCGAAGCTTGCAAAGGAACTGACAGAGGGGTACCGGAAACGGCACGGCGTCTATCCCGATAAGCTTACCATGAATCTTTTCGCCATCGAGACCATCCGGCATGAGGGGGTCATGGAATCACAGATCATGCATCTCATGGGAATAAGGCCCCAATGGGATGAGCGCGGACGGGTGATCGGCGTCGAGGCGCTCCCGCGCAGTGACCTGGGCAGGCAGCGGATCGATGTGACCATTCTTCCGACAGGGCTCTACCGGGACCTCTTCCCCAATCTCATGGTGCTCCTTGACAATGCCGTCAGCCTTGCCCGGGAACAGAAGGAGGAAGACAACGCTATCAGGGCGAACGTGAGCAGGACAAAGGAGCTGCTTCTCGAAAAGGGCATTGAAGAGGAGAGGGCGGAGCGCCTCGCGTCAGTCAGGATCTTCACCGAGGAGCCCGGCTCCTACGGCACCGGCATCGATACGGTGATCACCATGTCCAACACCTGGAGCAAGGAGAGCCAGGTTTCCGAGGTCTATTTCAGAAGGATGGGCCACCCCTTCGGGCAGGGCTTCTGGGGGGAGCGCGTTGTCACCCGGAGCCCGTCGGGAGATCGGGAGGAAGTGAACGGTCTGCTCTTCAAGCGGGCGCTCTCGGGGTCCCGGATGGCGGTCCACAGCAGCTCGGGGAACCTCTTTGCAACCCTCGACAACGACGACTACTTCCAGTACCTGGGGGGAGCTGCCATGGCGATCCGCGCCCTCGACGGCAAGACCCCCGAGGTATACATCACCGATATCTCCAATCCGGCACTGCCGAAGCAGGAGGCTCTGGACAAGGCTATGGGCCGGGAGATGCGGACGCGGTATCTCAATCCCGAATGGATAAAGGGCATGATGAAGGAAGGGTATGCAGGAGCGAAGTTCATGCACCAGGTCATCGAGCACCTCTGGGGCTGGCAGGTGACGGTGCCCGAAGCGGTGGACGCGGCAAAATGGAATGAGATGTACGAAACCTATGTCCTGGACAAGAACGGGCTGGAGGTCAAACGCCTCTTCGGACAGGCGAGGAATATGTGGGCGTACCAGTCGATGGTCGCGAGAATGATCGAGTCGGTGAGAAAAGGATATTGGAAGCCTGAACGGGAGGTCGTCGAGACCCTTTCGAAGGAGTACGCGGAGGCCGCGAAGGCGGTGGGTCTCGCCTGCTGCGACCATACCTGCAACAACCCGCTCCTCACCAAATTCACCGCGTCGGTGCTCCTTTCGGTCCCCGGTCTTCGCACCCATGCACAGGATCTCATGAAAGCGCTCGACAGAGTGAAGAACCCTGCCAGGGGTTCCGGCAGGGCGGACGGGAGTGCTTCCCCGCAAATGTCTGCTGCGGGAAAGATGCCCCGTACTCCCCAAAGTGCACCGGGTGGACAGGGGAAGGATACGGGCAGGGACGGAAAAGTCGAGGGGTATGAGATGCAGGAAGTCGGTACGGCAGGGGCGTCGTCCGCGCCGATCCCTTACCTTTTTATCGCGGGCTTCCTCGGCGTGGTGCTGCTGCTGGCCCTGGGATGGCGGAGGAGGAGGGGAGGGGCGTAAAAGATGTCGTTATCCTGTGCCGACTGTTGACAAGCGCCCTGCAACCCCGTAGTATCAAGGGTACTGCTACATAGTCAGGGAAGCAGTTGAGGCTAACACCCCCTCACCCCCTCTTACCCTAAGAGGGGGAATGAAGAGAGGGAATGCAGTCTCCTCCCCCTTGGAAAGAAGGGGGAGGAGACCCCTCCCCTTAGGGTAAGGGGAGGCAGGGAGGGGTTACGCCAGGCAAGCAGTGAAATCGCACATTCGAGAGTGACAGTGTACTACCTGCATGCACCATGAAAGGAGAGGGAAAGATGGAAATTCCGCGTATGGAAGTCGATGCATTGAAGGCGAAGATCGATGCGGGGGAGCCGGTCGTCCTTATCGACGCGCGCCAGCCTGCAGCGTATGCCTCCAGTCCGCGCAAGATCAGGGGGGCGGTCTACGTTGACCCGAATGATGAGAAGGCCATTCTCGATCTTGTGAAAGATCTGGACAGAAATGCGGAGATCGTCACGTATTGAACGTGAAGGGAGGAGCACACCAGCGCCCGTGTGGCGGGGATATTGAAGGAGCACGGCTTTACCCGGGTTTCTGCGCTGAAAGGGGGCTATGGCGCCTGGAGGAAGGCGGACTACCCGCTGGAGGGCAAATGAATCGGGTCTTCCGCCAGGCCTGTCCGGCTATACGTGATTTCGCAGCATCATTTCCGCAGGATCGGGAAAGAGGTAGAGCTGCCGCTTCAGGGAGGGTTCGTCGAATTTTATTGCGTAATGTCTGAGCAGGACGACCGGAACGATGAGCGGGAGCAGTCCCGCACGATACCGGGCGATGCTCTCCTGCAGCTCCCTCTTCTCAGCGTCCGTCAACCGCTTCTTGAAACAGCCCATGAGCTGCCGGAGCACGCCGGTGTTTTTCCGTGGCGTGGCGAGCGGCTTCAGCCCCTCCATCAGCCCACTGCCATATTCCGTATACAGCTCTTCAATGCGGTGCCTCTTCGCGCCGGCCAGGAGCCTTCCGAGTGCCGCGTATGATGATGCGCTGTGGGAGAGGAGGAGGAACTTGTGGTCGGTATGGAAATCCACAAGACGCCCGACAGAGAGTCCCTGGTGCACCAGTTCCCTCCACCGTCTGAACACGAAAACCCTTTCGATGAAATTCTCCCTGCGGGCGGGGTCATGGAGCCGTTCCTCGTCTTCCACCGGGAGCAGGGGAAAGCGCTCCATGAAGGCCCCGGCAAAGAGGCCGGCTCCCCTGCGCATTCCCGCGGGGGAAGAGACTTTCACTCCCCGCATTCCCGAACTCGGGGACCTGCTCTTGAACACGAACCCGCGGAGATCCATCTCTTCCAGGAGCGCCAGTTTCCGCCGCGCCCACTCCTGCATGCCTTCCGTGTGGTCTCTCCCGTTCGGGACGGCTACGAGGCGGGGGGCTGCGGGGTCCCCCACAAGATGCAGGGGCTCCCGTGGTACGGGGAGCCCGTACTCCACTTCAGGGCAGACGGAGACCCACTCCACGTATCTGCCGAGGGTATCCCGCAGATAACGGTCCAGCTTGTGGCCCGCATCATAACGGACCCTTTCTCCGAGGAGGCATGCGCTGATTCCCAGCCGGATCTTTTCTCCCATGCTCCTCTTGCAGCCGGTCAGGCTTCCCCCTTCCGTGCGATAAAAGCGATCCCGGCCAGGACACAGAGGATCCCCGCCAGGTGTGACCAGAGGAAGGGTTCGTGCAGCACCGCATAGGAAAGGAG
>JADLDZ010000351.1 GCA_020846375.1 Nitrospirales bacterium
ATGGCCGCGGAAACGGTGCCCGAGTAGGTGATGTCATCCCCCAGGTTCGCCCCCTTGTTGATACCCGAGGCCACCATGTCCGGCTTCCGGGACAGGATCTTGTGCACCCCGAGGGCCACGCAGTCCGTGGGGGTGCCGTTCACGCTGTACACATTCTCCCGCAGTTCCTCCACTTTGAGGGGGCGGTGCAAAGTCAGGGCATGGCCCACGGCGCTCCGTTCCCGGTCAGGGGCGACCAGCACCGCATCGCCCAGTTCCTTCATCGCCTTGAAAAGGGCGATGATCCCGGGCGAGTGGACCCCGTCATCGTTCGTTACCAGTATCAGCGGCGGCATGGTCTCCTTTCGCTCTCCTTATCTATCATAGCACTCCTTCCCTCCCCGGAACTCCCGCATCGCTTCCGCGTGGATTTCGTCCTCGCAGTGGCGGTACTTCGGGGAGAAATGCATGAGCTCGAGATGGCCCACTTCGGCCTCGCGGGCAATCTTTCCGGCAAGGGCGGCCGTAAGGTGGTGCCTCTCCCGCGCCCTGTCGCCGTCCCTTTCAAGAAAATAGGCCTCGCAGAAGAGCTGGTCCGCTCCCCTGATGAAGGGGACGACCTTCTCCCGGTTCTCCTCCGTTGGGGCGATGTCCGTTACATAAGCGACCTTCTGCCCGCGGGTGAGGGAAACGATCTGCATCAGGTCCCGCAGGGTGAGCCGCATTCCCGCCACCTCGAAGGCCGTATCGCCGGGGGCCTCCTCCCGGATGGCCCGCTTCAGGTCGGAAAGCCACGGGCCCACCGGAAGGCCCCTCTCCGACAGCGCCGCCTTATTGATGTTGATATGGAACTCCTCTTCCAGCAGATATGCCATCACCGGGATCTGGTGGAAAAGCGGCAGGCCTTTCACGGTGAAGAACGAAGTGCCGACAAGGGTGCCGGAGAATTCCGCATCGGGGTGATCGCACCGTTCGAAGGAGTGCTCCGCATGGAAGCTCGCATGGGCCAGCCCGCCGCCCCGCACCTCGAAGACCTCTATCTTCAGGGGATACTCCCGGATGAGGTTCCAGGTGTAGCCCCGGAGCTTTCCCTCCACGCAGCGGATGATGTTTTCGGGGCCGTAGAAGTGCAGGGGGGCCTCCCGGTGCAGCACGATGCGCAGGAGCGTATCGAACCCGATGAAATGATCGATATGGGTGTGCGTGACAAAGACGTCGGTCACTTTCAGGAGATTGCCCGCCCCCAGCCGCCCGATGGAGCCGATGTCGAAGAGCAGCGCTCTCTTCTCCCGCAGAATTCCCACATAAACACAGGGGTCTTCGAAAGGACCGTTGATCAGGCCGGCATGAAAAGTTGGTTTCATAATGATATAATTATAGGCATAGGTAAAGGGAGAGGTAAAGGTAAAAGGCGCAAAAAAGCGGTGTCCGGTTTTTTCTTTACCTTTGTCTGTCTCTTTACCTATGTTATTTTGTTACTTTATCATCGACTCCCAGGAGGATGTATGCCTGAATTGCGAAAGGACCCCATTTCCGGAAGATGGGTCATTATCTCCGTGGAGCGGGGCAAGCGGCCGTCGGATTTCATCTCCCCTTCCCAGAAGAGGCGGGCGGGAGGGTTCTGCCCCTTCTGCCCGGGCAACGAGCATACGACCCCCCCCGAAATTGTCGCCTTCAGGCCCGCAAGCACCCCGCCCAACTCCCCCGGCTGGACGCTCCGGGTGGTTCCCAACAAGTTCCCCGCGCTGCAGATACACGGAGACCTGAACAAGAGGGGCGAGGGTGTGTTCGACAGGATGAACGGGGTCGGAGCGCACGAAGTCATCGTCGAGACGCCGGAGCATCAGCTCTCCCTCGCCACCATGCCGCTGCGGTCGGTGGAAGATGTGCTCTGGGCCTATTTCTTCCGGCTGACCGACCTGAAGAAGGACAGCCGGCTGAAATATGTGCTGATCTTCAAGAACGAAGGTGAAATCGCAGGGGCATCCCTCGAACATACTCACAGCCAGCTCATCGCGCTCCCCATCGTTCCCATCAGCGTCAAGGAGGAAATGGAATCCGCGAAAAAATATTACGACAACAAGGAGAGATGCATCTTCTGCGACATCGTCAACCAGGAGATCTCGGCGGACAAGCGGGTGGTGTACGAAAACGACAGGTATGTGGCCCTCTCCCCTTTTGCACCGCGGGAGCCCTTCGAGACATGGATCCTGCCGAAAAATCACGAGTCGAGCTTCACCCCCCCGGACAAGAGCTTCTCCAGCCTCGCCGAGATACTGCAAAGGACACTCCGGCAGCTCGACAGGGTGCTCGATACTCCGCCGTATAACTTCATCATCCATACCGCTCCTTTCAAGGAGGAGAACAGCGATTACTACCACTGGCATATCGAAATCGTGCCGAAACTGACGAAAACAGCGGGCTTCGAATGGGGGTCGGGCTTCTATATCAATCCCACCCCGCCCGAAGAGGCGACGGTCTTCATGAGAGAAGCGAAGATATGAGAATCGGTCTCGTTGCTCCGGAAGCGGTACCCTTCTCAAAGACAGGGGGGCTTGCGGACGTTGCGGGAACGCTCTACCGGGAGTTCCTGGACCGGGGGATGGAGGTCTGCCTCTTCGTCCCCCTCTACCGGACGACGAAAGACCGGTTCGGAAGAGAGATCCACGATACCGGCATCGACCTGGATATCCCCCTCGGCAACGCCGTGAGGAAGTGCAGGGTCTTCGTAAACAGGGACTCATGGGTGGCGAACGGGAGGGCGACAGCCGGAAAGGCCGCCGGAAAAGCTGCCGAAAAAGCCGATAGAGGAGTGATCTTCTTCGTCGGCAGTGACGAGTACTTCGAGAGGGATGAACTGTACGGAACTCCCCGCGGGGACTACCCCGACAACGACCAGCGCTTCACTTTTTTCTGTAGGAGCGTCCTGGAGATCTGCGTGCGGTTCGACCTGTCCCTCGATGTACTGCAGTGCAACGACTGGCAGACGGGGCTCATCCCCCTCTACCTGAAGACACTGTACCGGGAGGCTCCCGCCGTGCGGAACGCCCTCTCCGTCCTGACCATCCATAACCTGGGCTACCAGGGGCTGTTCCCCCGGCAGACAATGGTCGTCACCGGACTCCCCCACGATCTCTTCACCCCCGAAGGGGTGGAGTTTTACGGGAGAATGAATTTTCTCAAGGCGGGGATCGTGGGGGCCGACATCATCACCACCGTCAGCGAAACATATGCGCAGGAAGTCCTGAGAGAGGAGTCGGGGTTCGGACTGGACGGCATCCTCAGGAAGAGGAAAGGCAGCCTCATCGGGATCGTGAATGGGATCGATTACCGGGAGTGGGACCCCGCCGCCGACCGGGAGCTCCCGCAGACCTTCAGCAGGCGGGACCTGGCGGGCAAGCAGGCATGCAAGGCGGAACTGATGCGGCGCTGTACCCTGGAAGGAGGCGGGCGCACCCCCCTTCTCTGTTTCATCGGGCGGCTCTCCGCCCAGAAAGGGGTCGATATCCTCGCGGAGGCGGTCCCCGAACTGATCCGGAGGGGTGCCGTTTTCGTCGTCATCGGCAGGGGCGATGAGCTGTATCTCACCATGATGGATTCCCTGGCTGCCCGCTTCCCGAGGAGCTTCCATTTCTGCCCCTCTTTCAACGAATCCCTTGCGCACCTCGCCTACGCCGGCTCCGACATGTTCCTGATGCCCTCGCAGTATGAACCGTGCGGTTTGGGGCAGATGATCTCCATGCGGTACGGCTCCCTGCCGGTGGCACGGAAGACGGGAGGACTTGCCGATACCATCGAGGACACCAAAACGGGCTTCCTCTTCGCTGAATACACCTCCTCCGCCCTCGTCCACGCCGTACAGGGCGCCCTGGCCGCCTACGCCGACGGGAAGACCTGGACAGGGATGGTGCGAAACGCCATGGGCAGGGATTTTTCCTGGGAAAAGTCGGCGAAAACATACCTTGCAATGTACCAGAGAGAACGAAAAGCCGGTGCACGGCCCGCTCTCCTCTCATAAGAACGGACAGGACACCGGAGGGAAACGGATGCGGCGATTCCGCTTCCCCTGTCAATTAAAGAAGGGCGTATACAATGGAAGATACCACAAAACCGGACATCGACAGACCGGATACCGGCAAGCCGGCTGACGGGCCCCTCATGAACGAATACAACCTGGATATGCTCCGGAAACTGCAGTCCTCCCTCGACACGAATGTGGAGCTGTACCACACGACACGGGAGCATCTCAACCGCATCACCGTCATCTATGAGCTCACCAGGGCCATCCTCTCGGTGCGCGATTTCGACGAGCTGTTCAACAGGATCTCCGAAGAGACCGCGAAGCTCTTTAACGCCACCGGATGCATGATACGCCTCCTAGAAGACGGCACGTTGAGGATAAAGGCCCACTTCGGGCTCCCCGACAACCTGGAGGATTTCGAAGCGGTATGCTGGGGCGAGGGGATTGCGGGAAAAGTTGCGGAAGAGGGGAAAACCATCGTGGCGAACAATCCCGGGGAGTTCGGCCCTCCTGTCCCCCCCCTGGACATCCGCTCGGCCATGTGCACCCCGCTGAAGATCGGCGACCAGGTCATCGGGACCTTCGGACTTTTCAATAAGAAGGCTCCCGACGGGTCGATCATCCCCTTTACCGAAGAGGATACGGTGACCCTGGAAGGCTTCGCCTCCATTGCAGCCATCGTCATCGATAAATCCATCCTCTACGAGAATGCCCGCAGGCAGGAGCGGGAGGCCATCGAAGCGAAGAAGAGGGTCGAGGAGCTGAAGGACTACCTCCAGGGCTTCGTCGACAACTCCGCCGACGCGATCGTCACCACCGACCTGAACGGAGTCGTCACCTCGTGGAATATCGGTGCGGAGAGGACGTACGGTTTTTCCCGGGAAGAGGCCATGGGAAAGCACCTGCCCTTTGCCCCCGAATTCCTCATGGAAATCGAGAGGAACTACGCGGAGAGGGTGAAGAACGGGGAGACGATCAAAGACATCGAAACCATCAGGAAGACCAGGGACGAGCGGCTGATCGACGTGAACCTTACCCTCTCTCCCATCAAGGACGCGTCGGGGACGATCATAGGGATCAGCGGCATCGCCCGGAATATCACCGAGAAGAAGAGGATCGAAAAGGACCTCCTGGGCAAAAACGCCGTGCTCTCGAAGCTCCTCCTCATCAGCTCCGCCATGCGCGGCACTCTGGAGCTGGACAAGCTGCTCCGGATGGTGCTCACCGCCGTCACCATGGGCGACGGCCTCGGCTTCAACCGCGCCATGCTTTTTCTTGCGGACGAGGAGAGAGGCGTGCTGAAGGGAGCCATGGGAGTGGGCCCCGCAAGCCATGAGGAGGCGTGGGAAATATGGTCGCGCCTTACCACGGAGCACAAAAGCCTCCACTCCATCATGGAGGAGATCGAAAAAGGCCCCCTGCGGAAGGACTCCCTCATGGACAGGCTCTGCTGCGGCGTGGAGATATCCCTCGATACCGAGACCATCCTCACCAAGGCGGTGAAGGAGAAGAGGACCTTCAATGTCACGGACGTCCGTTCCGAACCCCTTTCCGATACGGTCCTCATCCAGCAGTTGGGCACCCTGTCCTACGCGGCCCTGCCCCTGATCTCCCGCGATCGGGTGATCGGGGTCCTGTGGGTGGACAATATCTATACCAGCAGGCCCATTACCGATCTGGACATGGAGTTCCTGAAGGGCTTTACCGATCAGATGGCCTCCGCCATCGAGAACGCGCGTCTCTTCGAGCATGTGGCGCAGGCGGAGCAGGAACTGGAGAACATCTTCGAGTCCATCTCCGATCTCGTCTATGTCACCAGCAGCGACTTTACCGTGAAAAAAGCGAACAAGGCGGTGCTGAAGATGCTCGGGAAGCCCGTTGAAGAGGTGATCGGCAAGAAGAGCTTCGAGGTCTTCAACCATGCTTTTACCGCGTGCACGACCCGTTTCCACAACAAGGGGTTGTTTACCGGGAAGCCGTTCATCGAGGAGCTCGAGGAATCCCATTTCGGCAACACCTTCCTCGTCTCCTGCTCTCCGATCCTCGACAAGGCAGGGGAGCTGACCGGCACGGTGCATATCGTCCGCGATGTGACCGAAATCAAGCGGCTGCGGGAGAAGGTCGCCACGGCCGAGCGCATGGCCGCCCTGGGGGAGATGGCGGCGAAGGTGGCCCACGAGATCCGGAACCCGCTGCTCTCCATCGGCGGTTTCGCACGGAGGCTCGAAAAACGGCTGGACAGCGAGCTGAAGGAGTATTCGAGGATCATCGTCGACGAGGTAAGCCGCCTCGAGGGGATACTGAATGACACCCTGAGCTTCGTAAAAAGCTCCCAGATCAAGAAGGCGCCGGTGGATTTCGGAGAGCTCGCCGAGGGGCTCATCAACCTCCTCGAGCCTGCGGCTTTCGACAGAGGAAATATTTTGGTGAAAGAGATAAAATACCCTATACGGCTGACGGTGGACCACGACAGGTTCAAAGAGGTTCTGCTGA
>JADLDZ010000352.1 GCA_020846375.1 Nitrospirales bacterium
AGCTCTTGCTGGAACTGCCTGATGCTCACCGTCCCTCCCGTCCCTCCCGGTTTTGCTGATACGGCGCAAGCTCGCCGGGATAGGCCTCCTGCAGAAGCAGCCGGTTGAGCAGGACCCGGTCGGAGCTCTTCGGCTCCCGTGCGGCCATTTCCCTCGTCCCTTCGGTCAGGGCCACAGAGGCAAAACGGTCCCGCTCATATAAAGAGGCACCCTGCAAAAGGGCGTTCAGCTCGCCGGCAAGAGCGCTCTTGAAGGTCCCGGGCAAGCCGCCGGACCCGCTGTAGTTCTCTATCTCCCGACGCATCTCCTCAGAAAAGCGTGACATGATATACCGGGAGAGGGGGTCCTGCTGTGCTTTCAGCTTGAGGACCAGCCCCTCGGGGTCCCTGATGTCCTGCACCGTAAGGAGCAGGGAGGAAAAGTTCGTGGGGACGGAATAGAGGATAGTCATCACGATCGCCTGGGACAGGTTCTTGAGCGCATCCCGCGAAGACAGCTCCTTCTGGGCCAGGACGCTTTCGAGCTTGCCGACGGAGTTGAAATAGGTGACGTACGGACTGTCCGCCAGGACGGGCGACACCCTGCCCGTCTCTCTGTCCACCAGACGGAAGGATGCCCTGATGATCACCTCGTACTGGGTGGCGACTGACGAAAGCTCCACGGAGGGTCGCAGCAGGAATTGCTTCACCTCTCCTTCCAGGGAATAGCGCGCCGTCTTGGTGACGTAGAAACCGTACTCGGAGAGGGTCTCCGCAAGAAGCCGGTTGAATTGGTCCTGCAGCTTCGGCTCGGTGGTTTTGTTGTCGATTCTCCCGAGGGAGACCGCTTCGAAGGGAAGGTCCCCTTTTGTCTGAAGGGTGTACCCGCAGCCGCCAAGGAGCAAACAGAAGGCAACAAGCAGCGCGGGAAGGGGAATGGATGCCTGTAGTCCGCGATGTCTCAACCGGTCCCCCTCCTTATCCGACCACGACATTGACGAGACGCCCTTGCACCACGACCACCTTCTTCACCTGTTTTCCGTCGACGATCTCCGCAATTTTCGGGTCTTCGATCGCCCTTTTCCGCGCCTCCTCATCCGGCAGCCCGGCAGGCACCATCAGTTTGGCCCTCAGCTTCCCGTTCACCTGTACCACGAGCTCCACCTCTTCCTCCCGGGCCAGTGCTTCGTCCCAGACAGGCCACGGGAATCCGAAAATACTGCCCTGTTCCCCGAGCGCCTCCCACAGCTCTTCGCCGAGATGGGGGGCAAAGGGGGCGAGCATCAGCAGGACGTTCTTCAGGGAGAGTCGGAGCACCGCGGTATCTTCCGCCCCCTGGGGCGCGTACGCGGACAACTCGTTCACCAGCTCCATGAGGGAGGCGATGGCCGTATTGAAATGGTACTCCCTCTCCACATCCTCGGTCACTTTCCTTATGGTCTGATGGGTCTTCCGGAGGAGCCGCGCCGCCTGATCGGAAAGCGGGGGCAGATCCCCTTCTCCCTCCCCTCCCGCTTTACGCACCTCATCGCGGTACCGGTAAACGATCCCCCAGACCCTGTTCAGGAACCGGTACGCGCCCTCCACTCCCTTGTCCGACCATTCGAGGTCCCTCTCGGGAGGCGCGGCAAAGAGGGAGAAGAGGCGCAGGATATCGGCCCCGTACCGCTGGAGGAGGGCATCGGGATCGATAACGTTCTTCTTCGATTTCGACATCTTCTCAACCCGGCCCTTCTCGGCGACCTTTCCGCAGAGGGCGCATTTTCCATCCTCCACCTGCTCGGGGAAGAGCCATTCGTGCTCGGGGCATCTCCATGTCTCCTTGCAGACCATCCCCTGGGTGAGCAGGTTCCTGAAGGGCTCCCCCTGCCCGGTGATCCCCAGGTCCCGCAGCACCCGGGTGAAAAAGCGCGAATAGAGCAGATGCAGGACGGCGTGCTCGATGCCGCCGATATACTGGTCCACAGGCATCCAGTAGGAGATGTTCTTCCTGTCGAGGGCGTCCTCGTCCTTCCGGGAGCAATACCTGATGAAGTACCAGGAGGAGTCCACAAAAGTGTCCATGGTGTCGGTCTCCCTCCTCGCCGCGCCGCCGCACGAAGGGCAGACAGCCCGGAGGAACTTTTCCGACTCATGGAGGGGAGAGCCTCCCTTTCCGGTAAAGTGTACATCCTCGGGCAATACCACCGGCAGGTCCCTCTCCGGGACAGGCACAATGCCGCAGCGCTCGCAGTAGAGCACGGGGATGGGGGTGCCCCAGTACCGCTGCCGGGAGATGCCCCAGTCGCGCAGCTTATAGTTGATCACCCGCTTTCCGAGTCCGCTGTCCTCTATGCGCCGGATGATCCGCTGCTTCGCTTCGCCGCTTTCAAGGCCGCTGAAGTGTCCGGAATGCACCAGGGTCCCCTCCCCTTCGTATGCGGATTCGAGGGCTTGTCCCTCCCTCTCCCCGCCCTTTCCGGGGATGATAACCACCTTTACAGGCAGATTGTACTTTTTCGCGAACTCGAAATCCCTCTGGTCGTGGGCCGGGACCGACATGATGGCGCCGGTGCCGTACTCCATCAGAACGAAATTGGCAATGCAGACAGGGACACGCTCACCGTTCAGCGGGTTCACCGCATAGTGGCCGGTGAACAGGCCCTCCTTTTCCTCTTCCTTGCCGTATTTCGCCTTGATCCGCTCAAGCTCCTCCTTGTCGGCAACCAGCCCCTCCGCAAGGGGATGGGTCGGGGCGAGACACACGAACGAGACGCCGAACAGGGTATCCGGGCGCGTGGTGAAAATCCTGATCCTCTCCCCGGTCCCTTCGACGGGGAAATCCACCTCGGCGCCCTCGCTCCTGCCGATCCAGTTCTTCTGCATGGCCACCACCCGCTCGGGCCATCCCGTCAGCCCGTCGCAGCCCTGGAGGAGTTCCTCCGCATACCGGGTGATCCGCAGGAACCACTGTTCCAGCTCCTTCTGGATGACGGGGGCGTCGCAGCGCCAGCACCCGCCGTCGACCACTTGCTCGTTGGCGAGGACCGTGGCGCAGGAGGGGCACCAGTTCACGAATGAGGACTTCCGGTAGGCGAGATCTTTTTCGAGGAGCTTCAGAAAGAACCACTGGTTCCAGCGGTAATACGCGGGGCTGCAGGTGGTCACTTCCCTGTCCCAGTCGTAGCTCAAGCCCATGCGGTCGAGCTGCTTCTTCATGAAGTCGATATTCTCGTAGGTCCATTGCGCCGGGTGCAGGCCGTGCTTGATGGCGGCGTTCTCCGCGGGCATGCCGAAGGCGTCCCATCCCATGGGATGCAGCACGTTGAAGCCGCGCATTCTCTTGTACCGGGCGATGACATCACCGATGGCATAATTCCGCACATGCCCCATATGGATTTTCCCCGAGGGGTAGGGGAACATCTCGAGGCAGTAGAACTTTTCGCGGGAGGGATCGGTATCGGTCTTGTTGAGGCCCCGCTCCGCCCAGAACGTCTGCCATTTCAGCTCTATTTCATTGAAATCGTATCTTTCTCTCATATACTCCTCAGAATTTGATGCCGAGATCGGGGAACAGTCCGGCCAGTTGTGCCGTCTTGTTCGTCAACAGCATAATGCCGAAAGCGATCAGGATCAGGCCGCTGACAATCATGATGACGCGCATGAACCGCTGGATCCTCCGCATGTGGGAGAGGAGCGCACTCACTGCCAGGGATGACAGGATGAAGGGGATGGCGAGCCCCAGGGAATAGACGGACAGGAGCTTCAGTCCGAAGGAGGCTGACGCCTGGGAACTGGCGTAGATCAGGATCGTTCCGAGGATCGGGCCGATGCAGGGGGTCCAGCCCGCGGCAAAGCTCATCCCGATAAGAAAGGCGCCCACATACCCAGCAGGCCCTTCGCTGATATGGAATCTCCTCTCCCGCATCAGGAAATCGAACTTTACCACGCCCGCCATGAAGAGGCCGAAAATAATGGTAAGGATGCCGCCCACGATCCTGATAACGTCCTGGTACTGCAGGAGCAGGTTTCCCAGCAGGGACGAGGAGGCCCCCAACGCGATGAAAATAGTGGAGAACCCGAACACGAAGGCGAGAGTGGTTCCCATGGTCCGCGAAAGGCGCGGCGAAGACTGCAGTTCCTCAAGGGACAGGCCGGTAATGAAGGAGACATAGGCGGGGACCAGGGGCAGCACACAGGGAGACAGGAACGAGAGCACTCCCGCGGCAAAGGCAAGGGGGAAGGATACGTCCGTCATCGGGCGCACTCCTCGGGACTGCCTTTGATTTTCTCCACCGCATGGGGAATCACGTCGAGGATGATTTCCAGGTTTTCCTTTACCGCCACGGGGCTGCCGGGGAGATTGATAATGAGGGTCTTGCCGCGCACCCCTGCAACGGCCCGGGAGAGCATGGCCCGCCGGGTCTTCTTCAACCCCTCCATTCTCATGGCTTCCGCGATGCCGGGGATCTCCCGTTCGATCACTTCGAGGGTCGCCTCGGGGGTGACATCCCGGGGAGAGAGGCCGGTACCGCCGGTGGTGAGGATGACGTCCACTTTGCCGGAATACTCCAGCAGCTTTTCCTTGATCAGATCCTTCTCATCGGGGAGGATATCATAGTGCTTCATTTCACCCACTCCCCGCAGGGTGTCGGCGATGGCGGGCCCGCTCGCGTCCGCCCGTTCTCCCCGTGACCCCTTGTCGCTCAATGTCAGGACGGCGATGGTGATCATGACCGGTGCGGTAGTCCGCCCCGCGCGCAGAGTGACCCGGTACTCCCCCTCCTGTCCGGGCCGGCACTATTCGCCGACACTGACCGGGTCTCCTTTCCTGACTTTTCCGCCCTTCAGGACCTTGATAAAAATACCCTCCTTGGGCATAACGCAGTCTCCCGCCTGGTGATAAATGGCGCAGCGGGAATGGCACTCCTTGCCGATCTGGCTCACCTCTCCCACCACGTCGCTGCCGAGGCTCACCTGGGTCCCGAGGGGGAGCGCAACGAGATCGA
>JADLDZ010000353.1 GCA_020846375.1 Nitrospirales bacterium
CACCAGTCCTCTTTCCTTGACAGAATTCTTTGCATAGTGGTTTAATCCATAAACTGCACTCGCACGCGATCACTCCGGATCACCGGCCGCGCGCCGGTCCGCTTCCGGTCTTTTACAGCAAGGAGAAACAGATGAGTTCCGAAATAATTGTCGTATCAGGCCTCCCGCGCTCCGGAACCTCCATGATGATGAGGATGCTGACCGGGGGGGGGATGGAAGTCCTTACGGACGAGATCAGGGAAAAGGATGAAGACAACCCCCTCGGGTACTTCGAATACGAGAGGGTGAAAGAGATCCAGCACGACGCTTCCTGGCTGCCCGAGGCCCGTGGCAAGGCCTTCAAGATGGTTTCCGTACTGCTCTCCCACCTTCCCTCCTCGTTTTCATACCGGATCATCTTCATGAAGCGAAATGTCCGGGAGGTCATCGCGTCCCAGAAGATAATGCTGCAGCGGGGCGGGCTGACCCTCTCCTCCGGCAGCGATGCGGAGTTGGAAGCCGTGTACACCCGGCATATCGCCGAAATCGAAGAGTGGCTTGCAGCGCAGCCTCATTGCTCCGTACTCACTGTTCAGTTCGCCGATGTCATGCAAAGCCCCGACGAAACGGCCCATGCCGTAAACCGCTTCCTGGGCGGCTCCCTCGACGAGGCCCGGATGATCGCTGCTGTCGACCCTTCCCTGCACCGCAACCGCTCCGAGGGACATGCGGTGCTTTCCTCCGGAAGCGGCGCCCACAACACCGATGAGGAAAGGGCCGAGATCGAACAGAACCTGAAGCTTCTGGGGTACATGTAATCCCTTTTGCCGTGCAGGAGAGCCTTATGGCGAGCGATAACGAATTCGCTGTCGAAACGAGAGCTACCAATATTACGTGGCACCGGCCGGCGGTCGGCAGGCGGGACAAAGAGAAGCTCCTCTCACAGAGGGGCATCCTCCTCTGGTTCACCGGACTTTCCGCATCCGGGAAATCAACCATTGCACACGCATTGGAGCATGAGTTGTACCGTACAGGGTATCTCACGGCGGTCCTTGACGGCGACAATATCAGGCACGGCCTCAACAGGGACCTCGGGTTCTCCCACCGGGAAAGAGAGGAGAACATCCGGCGCATCGGGGAGGTCGCAAAGCTCTTCACCGAGAACGGGGTCATCACCATGACCGCTTTCATCTCTCCTTTCCGCTCCGACCGCGACAAAATCCGTGCCTCTCTGGGAGAGGGAAACTTCATCGAAATCCATGTAAAATGCCCCCTCGAAGAGCTGCAGCGCCGCGACCCCAAGGGGCTGTACAAGAAGGCGCTTGCAGGCGAGGTCAGGGAATTCACCGGGATCTCTTCTCCCTATGAGGAGCCTCTGCACCCCGAGATCACCCTGGATACCTCCCTCCTCTCCCCTGACGAGTGCGTTCAGGCGCTCCTCCGCCTGCTCAGGGAATGGAAGGTCCTCAACCGCTGCGCTTCCCCGGGCGGAGCCGGAAATGCCACGGCGAATATCGCACCAAGGAGCCCATCATGACACGCTTTTTTCGTTTCGGACTCGTACGGGCAACAGGAATCCTGCTGGCAGCCGCCTTCCCCGCCCTCTCCCAGGAGACGCCCGCCCTGAACCAGCCGGCCCCGCAAGCACTGTTCGAGCTCACCTGCAGCCAGTGTCACCCCCTCGACCTCCCCCGTTCACAGCGAATGAACAAGGAGGAATGGAAGTCCCTGGTGGAGCGCATGCGGTCAAACGGATGCGTGATGACCGATCAGGATGCTGCCACCATTGTGGAATACCTCTCGAAGGAATACGGCAGATAAGGCAGCCTGTTGACTACTTAAGGCCAATAAAAAAGCCCCTGCGGACACACGGCCCGTCAGTTCGGCCCTCACATGCTCGAGTAGACCTGAGAGAAGAAGTCATCGTCCTGCGGCGGTGTCTTGTCACCGCTCTCGACGCAGTGGTCCTGTGCGGATGCTGTACCCTCTTCTTTTTCCTTGAGATTTTTCTTTTCAGGCTCTTTCACGGGGCCTCCTTTTGTGCTGCCGGCATAGCTTATAATAAATCCCTGCATGGCTATTAATCCAGTTTTCTGTTCTTCCCTTCCTCTTTCCCTTCCCTATCTCTTTCTCTCCCTTTTTTCAAACATATTGGGACAAGTTGACCTAGATAGGACAAGGTGTCCCCTGCAAATTGGGACATGATGTCCTATCCAGGTGAGCAGGCTATGATCGTGAATCAGGTAACTACCTGAAATATAATTTTATAAAATCATGGCACACAATTTGATTAATAAAAAATACGTAGAAAGAGCACAACTATAATCGAATAAAGAGGAGGAACAAAATGGGCAAGGCAATAGGAATCGATCTCGGGACGACCAACTCGGTCGTTGCGGTGGTGATGGGAGGCGAGCCGGTGGTGATCCCCAACCAGGAGGGCAACCGGACCACGCCGTCGGTCGTGGCGATCACGGAGAAGGGGGAGAGGCTGGTGGGCCAGATCGCCAAGAGGCAGGCCATCACCAACCCGGAGAATA
>JADLDZ010000354.1 GCA_020846375.1 Nitrospirales bacterium
GGGGTCCTTTTCAGGAAAACTGCCGTACTGGGTGTGGGGCTTCTCGGCGCTTCCGTCGCCCTCGCCCTCAGGGAACATGGGCTCTGCACCTCGATCCGCGGATACGGCCGGAACGAAGAGAACCTGCAGAGGGCGAAGGAGCGGGGCATCATCGACGAATACCGTCTTGCCGCACCGGAGGCCTGCGCAGATGCCGACCTCGTTCTTCTGGCGACCCCCGTCGGCGTGTTCAGGAGCCTGGCGGAAGAGATAAAGGGGCATCTGAAGGAGGGGGCGCTCGTCACGGATGTGGGCAGCGTCAAGGGGCGGCTGGTCTCCGAGCTGGAGGAGCTCTTCTCCGGAAGGGCGCGGTATGTCGGCTCCCACCCCATTGCGGGAAGCGATGCGTCGGGGATCGACGAGGCGCGGGCTGACCTGTTCCGCGCGGCACGGTGCATCGTCACCCCCACGGAGCGGTCCGACCCCTCCGCGCAAGAGAGCATCGTCGCCCTCTGGGAAGCCCTCGGCGCACGGGTCGAGATAATGGACGCCTGCCGCCACGATGCGGTCTACGCAGCGGTCAGCCACCTTCCCCACCTCGTCGCCTATGCCCTCGTCAACACGGTCGGCGCCGTGGACGGGGAGTATGTGGAGTACGCAGGGCAGGGGTTCCGCGATACCACGCGCATCGCCATGAGCTCCCCCGAGCTCTGGAGGGATGTGGCACTGCACAACAGGGAAAACCTCCTCAGGCTGCTCGACCTCTTCGGGGAGACCCTGCACGACATGCGGCGCTGCCTCGAAGACAACGACGCCTCCGGGATCGAGAGCGCCTTTTCAAGGGCGCAGTCCCTGAGGAAGAAAATACAGGAGCGGTGAGACCGATGACGAAGACCTGGGAGCTGCACAAAACCGGAAGCCTGAAGGGGGAGATCACCCCACCCCCCGACAAGTCCCTCTCGCACCGGGCGGTGATGTTCGCCTCACTCGCCGAGGGGACGAGCCGGGTACGGAACTTCCTGAGGGCGGAGGACCCCCTGAGCACCCTGCGCGCCTTCAGGAGCCTCGGGATCGGGATCTCGGAAGAGCCCCCCGGGGAAAAGGCGTCCGGAGGAGAGGTAAGCGGAGAGGTACTCATCCACGGGAAGGGACTGCACGGCCTGCAGGAGGCCTTCGACGTGATCGACTGCGGCAATTCGGGTACCACGGTGCGGCTCCTCGCCGGCATCCTGGCGGGAAGCCCCTTCTTCTCGGTGCTGACAGGTGACAACTCCCTGAAGCAGCGGCCCATGGCCCGGGTGGTCTCTCCCCTGAAAGCCATGGGAGCGGAGATTTCCGGAAGGGCGGGGGACAGGTACCTCCCCCTTGCCATCAGAGGGGGAAGTCTCAAGGCAATGGAGTATGTCATGCCGGTGGCCTCGGCACAGGTGAAGTCCTGCCTCATCCTTGCGGGCCTGTATGCGGAGGGGACCACTGTCATCACCGAGCCCCTCCTCTCCCGCGACCACACGGAGAGGATGCTTGCCGCAATGGGCGCGGGGATCAGCAGCGAGGGGCTCACGGTGCGGGTCGCCGGGCAGGCCCTCGGGGGCGGAGGCCGCGAGCTGCAGCCCCTCGACATCACCGTGCCCGCGGACTTTTCGTCGGCCGCCTTCTTCCTGGCGGCTGCCTTCCTCGTGCCCGGCTCCGACGTGCTGGTGAAGGGCGTGGGGATCAATCCCACCCGGACCGGTCTTCTCGATGTCCTGCGCCAAATGGGCGGCAGCGTCACCCTGCACAACGAGCGGGAGGTGTCGGGAGAGCCGGTGGCGGACATCCACTGCAGCGCGGCGGACGGCCTCAGGGCAGTAACGGTGGGCCGGGAGAGCATCCCCTCTCTCATCGACGAGTTCCCCATCCTCTGCATCCTCGCCACCCAGGCGGAGGGGACCACCGAGATACGGGGCGCGGAAGAGCTGCGGGTCAAGGAGTCGGACAGGATCAGGGCAATGGCGTTGGAGCTGAAAAAGATGGGGGCGGAGCTCGAAGAGTTTCCGGACGGCATCGCGATCAGGGGAAAAACGAAACTGAAGGGCTGCGCCGTGGAGAGTCATGACGACCACCGGATCGCCATGTCCCTCGCCGTCGCCGCCCTGATCGCCGGGGGAACGACGACGATCGCCGATGCCTCGTGCGTGGACATCTCCTTCCCCGGCTTCTTCGGGCAGTTGAAGGCACTTTCGGCGTAACCCCTCCCCGCCTCCCCTTACCCTAAGGGGAGGTTGAAAAAAAGCCAATATGAGGCACACTCCGATAGTCCCGTGTGCTGTGAGGTGAACCCCAAGGGGAGGTCAAAGAGGAAACCAATATGAGGCACACTCCGATAGTCCCGTGTGCTGTGAGGTGAACCCCAAGGGGAGGTCAAAGAGGAAACCAATATGCGGCACACTCCGATAGTCCCGCGTGCTGTGAGGTGAACCCCAAGGGGAGGCTGAAGAGGAGGCCAATGTGGGTTCCCCTTCCCAGGAACGCGAGAAGGGAAAGGGATTCCTTGCCCCCCTCTCCCAGGACAAGAGAAAGAGAGGGGTTCCTTGTCAGCCCCTCTCAGGAACAGAATGGGAGTCCTTCTTATTGCCCTCTATTGAGAGTGAGGAGGGGAGTCCTTCTTATTGCCCCCCTCTTAAGGTAAGAGGGGGAGAGGGGGAGTTATGAAGAAGAGAGAGCTATGAAAATGAGGGAGTTATAAAGAAGAAGAGTCATGCAAAAGAAACACCTTCACAATGATCCCTCACTGAAAAACCAGCGGCAGGAGTTAAGACGCAACCAGACCGATGCGGAAAAGGCTTTCTGGACGAAAGTGCGCAATAGAGAGTTTTATGGAATGAGATTCTTCCGTCAGTATAGCGTCGGACCCTACATTCTGGACTTCTATTGTCCGGAGATACAACTCGCTGTGGAATTGGATGGCGGGCAACACAATCAGAGTACAAATAGAGAGCAGGATACAGTCCGCACAGCATACCTGAAAGCAGAGGGAATTCAGATAGTGCGGTTTTGGAACCATGAAGTGCTGCTCGATATGGAAGGTGTCCTGACCAAACTGACACAGGAGATACCCCCTCTTAAGGTAAGAGGGGGCGAGGGGGAGTTATGAAGAAGAGAGAGCTATGAGAATAGGCAGTTATGAAAAGTAACCCCTCCCCACCTCCCCTTACCCCAAGGGGAGGTCAAAAAGACAACTGAAATATGGAATAAAAACAGACACCTGCAGGAATAGTTGTATTTACCATCCTCCACGCCATCGTCGTTTTCGTGCATATTCACTTGATATTCTTGCTTTTTTCATTCTTTTTTCCAATAATACCGTACCAGTGCGCCATGGATCTTTTTTTACGGTGCGGTTTCGTGTACAATAGAAATTCGTAACGACAGGGAGGCCAATACGATGTTCTTGAGACGAGGAGTCGTGCTTCTGGTTGCGTATGCGCTGCTGACGGCGGTGCCGGTGAATGCTCCCGCGGAGACGGCAGAGGATGCTGCAGCAAAGGCAAAGGACAAAGAGTACCTCCGGATGTTCTTCAGCGATGAGCTTCTCGTCTACTCCGCGACGCGGAGCCCGAAGCCCATCACCCAGGTCCCCGAGAACATCTCCATCGTTACGTACAAAGAGATAGAGCTGATGCACGCCCACACCCTCGCTGACGTGCTGAACACCGTGGTTGGACTGCAGGTCCAGGCGACGGGGGGACCCGGCACCATCGCTACGACGCTCATCCAGGGAGCGGACGCCTCGCATGTCACGGTCTACCTCGACGGGGTCAGGATGAACACCGCCTCGGACAACCTCACGGAGGTGGGCTCCATCCCGGCAACGTTGATCGAGA
>JADLDZ010000355.1 GCA_020846375.1 Nitrospirales bacterium
TCTTGCCTTCCTTCATCTCCGCCATCGTTATCTTGGCGGAACCCTTCTTCATCTGAAAGATCTTGGTGTGGCAGTCATTGCACTTCAGGCCCTTGTCGGCATGAACCTTCCCATCAAATATGACCTTTCCTGCCGCACCGTCAGCGAATTCCACGGTCTTTCCCGGAGGAACAGCCATGGCGCTGCCGATGAACACCACAGCGATCAAAACGACTAAAATTGCCGCAAACATCCTCATGTACTCACCCCCTTCTCTTTTTAGAATAGATTAGCAACAAACATACCACCCGTATGTCCCTTAATTTTACTGTATTTCCCGCAGGAGCAAAAGCCTTTTCTTCCCTTTTGGGGATTCTCCTCTCTGAAAAGGAAACCGTTTCCGCCCTTCTCCGCCCACCGGAGCACCTGTTCTTCCGGTGCGGCAGCGGAGGAGCGAGCCGGCAGGCGACTCCCGCATTGAGGGAAGCACCTGATGCCGGGTCAGCGCAGCTTCTTTTTCAGGAGCTCGTTCAGCAATTGAGGATTTGCCTTGCCTTTCATCGCCTTCATCACCTGCCCGACAAAGAAGCCCATCAGCTTCTCCTCCCCGACGCGGAGCCTGTCCGCTTCCGCGGGATTCTTTGCGATGATTTCGTCGATGACGGCCTCGATGGCTCCCTCATCGCTTATCTGCACCAGCCCCTTTTCCTTCACCACGTCCCCGGCACCCCTGCCCGTGCGGTACATCTCCTCGAACACCGCCTTCGCGATCTTTCCGCTGATGGTCCCCTGGTCGATAAGCTGCAGCATGCCGGCAAGCTGTGCGGGCCTGACCAGGCACTCCTCGATGGATTTTCCCTCCTCGTTGAGCAGCCGCATCAGCTCTCCCATCATCCAGTTCGATACCGCCTTGGGCTGCCCTCCCGCTTTCACCGCCTCCTCATACCATCCGGCGACGGACTTCTCCGAGGTGAGCAGATCGGCATCGTATTCGGGAAGGCCGTAGCCGGAAACAAAGCGCCCGCGCAGGGCGTCGGGCAGCTCGGGAAGAGAGGAGGCGGCCGCCTCGATGGTTTCCTGCCCCGTCACCAGGGGAACCAGGTCGGGCTCGGGAAAATAGCGGTAGTCGTGCGCCTCCTCCTTCGACCTCATGGAGTGCGTTACTCCCGCAGCGGAATCCCAGAGTCTCGTCTCCTGGACGATCTTTCCCCCCTCCTCCAGCACCTGTATCTGGCGCTTTATTTCGTACTCCAGCGCCTTCTCCACAAACCGGAAGGAGTTCATGTTCTTCAGTTCCGCCTTCACCCCGAATTCCTTCTGCCCCACCGGCCGCACGGACACATTCGCATCGCACCGGAGGGAGCCCTGCTCCATGTTCCCGTCGCAGACGCCGAGGTACCGGACGATGCTCCGCAGCTTGCGCATATACTCCGCCGCCTCGCGGGGGCTCCTGATATCGGGCTCGGACACGATCTCCATAAGGGGAACGCCGGCCCGGTTCAGGTCCACGAAGCTGTAGTTTCCCGCCCCCTCATGGATGTTCTTCCCTGCATCGTCTTCCATATGGATCCGGGTGATGCCGATCCTCTTGACCGCGCCGTCCAGCACGATTTCCACATACCCCCCCTCGCAGAGAGGCAGCTCGTACTGGCTTATCTGGTAGCCCTTGGGGAGGTCGGGATAGAAATAGTTCTTCCGGGCGAACCTGCTGTAGGGAGAGACCCTGCAGCGGGTGGCCAGTCCGGTTTTGACGGCGAACTCCACCGCCTTCCTGTTCAGCACAGGGAGCACCCCCGGCATGCCGGTGCAGACGGGGCAGGTCTGGGTATTGGGCTCCGCACCGAATTTCGTGGAGCACCCGCAAAAGAGCTTTGTCTCCGTAAGCATCTGCGCGTGGACTTCCAGCCCGATAACCGCTTCGTATTTATCAGAAGCCGCCATTGTTTCCGTTCTCATAGAGAGGGTCTCCTCGCATGCCATTCCGTGCTCTGCTCGTAGGCATAGGCGACCTTCAGAATGGCCTCTTCGTCAAAATGCTTCCCGATGATCTGGAGACCGACGGGGAGGCCCCCTGCCGTGAACCCGCACGGGACCGAAATGGCGGGGACGCCGGCAAGATTGGCGGAGATAGTGAAGATATCAGAAAGGTACATCTGGAGCGGGTCAGTCGCCTTCTCGCCGATCCTGAAGGCCGCACCCGGGGAGGTGGGGGTAACGATCACGTCCACCTGCTCGAAGGCCTTCTCGAAATCCTGCCTTATCAGCGTCCGCGCCTGCTGGCCCTTCTTGTAATAGGCCTCGTAATAGCCGGAGGAGAGGGCATAGGTGCCGAGCATGATCCTCCTCTTCACCTCCGCGCCGAATCCCTGCGCTCGGGTGTTCCGATACATTTCCATCAGGTCTTTCCCCTCCGCCCTGAAGCCGTACTTCACCCCGTCATAGCGCGCGAGGTTCGAAGAGGCTTCCGAGGTGGCGAGAATATAGTAGGTCGCGACGGCATACCCGGTATGGGGGAGGGACACCTCCACCGGCATCGCACCCAGGGACTCCAGTTTCCGTATGGCGGCGTACACCGCATCCGCCACCTCCCGGTCCATCCCACCGGTGAAATATTCCTTCGGGACGCCGATGCGCATCCCCTTTATCTCCTGTCCCAGAACACGCGCGAAATCAGGGACCTCCACCGGGGCGGAGGTGGAGTCGAAGGGGTCGTGCCCTGCAATGGCGCTCAGCAGGATGGCGGAATCCTCCACTGTCTTTGTGAGGGGGCCGATCTGGTCGAGGGACGAGGCGTAAGCCACCAGCCCGTACCGTGAGACCCGCCCGTAGGTCGGCTTCAGGCCGACAACGCCGCAGAGGGAAGCGGGCTGCCGGATGGAGCCTCCCGTATCGGACCCGAGAGCGGCGATACATTCACCGGCGGCCACTGCCGCCGCTGAGCCGCCGCTGCTGCCCCCGGGCACCCGCTCCACGTCCCACGGGTTCCGTGTCGTATGGAAGCGTGAGTTCTCGGTGGAAGAGCCCATGGCAAATTCATCGAGATTGGTCTTGCCGACCAGCAGGTATCTCTGCTCTTTCAACTTTCCTGTTGCCGTGCTTTCGTATGGAGGAATGAAATTATGGAGGATCTTCGATGCGCAGGTGGTAAGCACCCCTTTGGTGCACAGGTTATCCTTGACGGCAACCGGTATTCCGGTCAGAAGAGACGCCCTGTTGCCGAGAATAGCCTGCTCCGCATCAGCAGCCATCGCGTAGCCATTCTCCCGGGTGACGGTGATATAGGCCTTGATCCTGTCCTCCACCTCATCAATCCGCCCGTATACGTCGTCGAGGACCTCGCGGGGCCTGACCTCCCGGTTGTCGAGGAGCCTGCGCACCTCCGCTATGGTCAACTCATTGAGCTTCAAGGTAATGCCTCCTTCTTCGGTCCAAAAGACACGTCTCGGGGACTCTGCGTACTGCCGGCTGCCATGAAAGGCCGTGAAAGGCAACTGTTTGATAATGTATCACTCTGGTATACTATTTGGCAAGGATATGGAGAAAGAAGAAACAGAGAGTCCTCCGCCGTCCACAGGAAAAGCAGCCCCTGCCGCTTCCGCTGCCCTCCTGTCTGTCGGACCACAGGACATCGCCAAAAGGCTGGATATCTTTACCGCGGAAAAGACGGGGGTCACCCGATCCCAGGTGCAGCGGCTGATACGGGAAGGCCATGTCCTGGTGAACGGCGAACCCGTGAGCCCGAATCACCCAGTGAGAATGCACGATGTCATCGAAGCGGTGAGGCTGGAACGCGGAGCCCCTCCTCGCGGGGACAGTCTCGTTCCCGAGGATCTACCCCTTACGATTCTCTATCGCGATGACGCTGTTGCGGTGGTGGACAAACCTGCGGGGCTGGTAGTATACCCCGCGGCGGGGCATGAGCGGGGGACCCTGCTCAACACACTCGCGTTCCGCTGCAAAAAAATGGCTTCCATAGGCGGCCCCCTTCGCCCCGGCGTAGTGCACCGGCTGGACAAGGATACGTCGGGGGTAATGGTGGTCGCGCTCGACGACAGCGCATATTATCACCTCGTGGAACAGTTCAGGGACAGGACCATCAACCGGAAGTACCTCGCCCTGCTCTACGGCAGCCTGAGAGGGGATTCCGGAGAGATCACGCTCCGGATAGGCCGCTCGGAAGCGGACCGCAAGAAGATGTCCACCCGCACCCGCAGGGGAAAGGAGGCGGTGACCCATTGGAAAGTACTCAGGCGATTCGGCGCCGCCACTCTGATCGAGGCAAAGCTGGACACCGGGAGGACCCA
>JADLDZ010000356.1 GCA_020846375.1 Nitrospirales bacterium
GGTTCTTCATTGTCTGGAGACCCTCCGCATCGTTCAGTACGTCGCCGATTTCCCTGCCGATGCCGAGATTCCAGTAACTGGAGCCCGGAACGATCATCTGTCCGATCATGAAGAAGTAATTGATGGAACTGAGGACATGCGTCGCTCCTGCGCGCCGTACGGCAACGACCCCTGCTCCCACCTTGCGCTTGAACATGTCGCCGTTGGCGCGGGCCACCATGCCGCACCGCTCGATGAGCGCCTTCATATTCGCCGTCAGATCGGCGAAATACGTGGGAGAGCCCAGCAGAATGCCGTCCGCGCCGAGCATCTTTTCGATATGGCTGTTCATTTCATCTTTTTCCACTACACATTTCCGATCCTTGTTGGAAAAGCATTTGTAGCAGGCGATGCATCCCTGCAGGGACGTGCCCGAGAGCTGAATGATTTCGGTATCGATGCCTTCCCCCCTGAGCTCATCCAGCACCAGGTTCATCAAAATTGCGGTATTCCCGTTCTTGCGGGCGCTGCCATTGAATGCCACTACTTTCATAACGGCTCCTCCTCGCGTACAATGGTGCAAAAAGTATAGTGTTGAGTGATGAAAGCCACGTCGATTGGGTCAGTATGATCAGTATGAACGGAAGAGAGGGATATGGGTTTTGCCCTTTTTGTCCTTCTTCTCCTTCTTGCATCCGGACGGGCTGCACATGGCGCAACGGGTATCACTGCAGAACTGGCAGAACGAACAGTCGGGACAGGGATTTTTTTTCGGCGGCGGCTGTTTTTCCATATTCATCAATTATACACCGCTTCGGTGCCTGCGTAAAGGCCCGGCGATCGGGCCGGGCGAGCGGCCGGTGGTTCGGCCAGCCAATCGGGCAAAATGACAAATTGCAGATTCGCAAAATTGACTCTTCTGCCTAAAATCTATTACAATGAGATTCCAATGTTTTTCGGCGCTCCCCATTGTGTTTTCATGCACCTATGAGTGAAGTGCGGAAATGATTCAAAAAAAGGTAAGGTGAGGTAGAACGCATGTCTGATGAAAATATCACAAACAGCTCTCCCCAGGCAGGAGACATTGTCGAAGGGACCGGACACGAGGAGAGCTTTGCAGCACTGCTGGAGAAAAGCGGCAGCTTGTCCGACCGGCTTACCCCCGGCCAGAGGGTCAAAGCACGGGTAATCAGTGTTACGGGGGATCTGGTATACCTCGACCTCGGCGGAAAGAGTGACGGAGTGGTCAACCTGAGTGAGTTCGCGGACGATAAAGGGACTGTCAATATAAAGGAAGGAGACGAGATCGAGGCATATTTTCTGGCTGCCGAGGACGGCATGAAGAGGCTTACCACGTTGTTCCGCGGCTATTCCTCCGTGAAGCTGAATGCCATTCGCGACGCCTACGATGCCGGCATCCCGGTCGAAGGCGAGGTGAAGCGGGAGATAAAGGGCGGATTCGAGGTCAATGCAGGAGGGTTCAAATGCTTTTGTCCCTTCTCCCAGATGGATCTGAGAGGGGGCCGCGAGATCACGACGTACCTGGGGGAGACGTTTCCTTTCAAAGTAATCGAATTCAAGAGGGAGGGACGCACTATCGTCCTTTCGCGGCGTGTTCTGCTGGAGCAGGAGAGGCAGGAGCGTATTGAGAGCCTGAAGAAGACCCTCTCCGTCGGCATGGAAGTAACCGCGCGGGTACGCTCCCTTCAGAACTTCGGCGCCTTTGTCGACCTCGGGGGAATCGACGGACTGATCCCTGCAAGTGAAATCTCCTGGGGCAGGACGGAAAACCCCGCAGATGTCCTGTCCGTCGGCCAGGAAGTGACGGCAAAGATCCTGTCCCTCGACTGGGAGAGCAGCCGCCTCACTCTGAGCATGAAGGCGATGCAGGCCGATCCCTGGAGCGCGGCGGAAGTGAAGTATCCCGTGGGAGGCAAGGTGTGCGGCACTATCGTCCGCCTGGTGCCCTTCGGCGCTTTTGTGAGCCTCGAAGCGGGTATTGACGGCCTGATCCATATATCCAACCTCGGAGCAGGCAGGCGTATCAACCACCCCAAAGAGGTGGTGGAGGCAGGGCAGCAGACAGAGGCCTATATCCTTGCCGTTGATTCCCATGCCAGGAAGATCTCCCTTTCCCTGCAGCAGAAGCCGGAGCCGAAGAAGCTCAATCTCCCTGCCGTGGGCGACCTCTTCGAAGGGGTGGTGGACAAGGTGATGCCTTTCGGCATTTTCGTGAAGGCGGGCAGCGGCCTTTCGGGGCTGATTCCCAACTCCGAGATGGGTACCGAAAACGGCGACGATCACCATCGCATGTTCCCTGCCGGCTCCTCTGTTCAGGCCGTTGTGTTGGAAGTGGACAAGGAGAAGGGAAAAGTCCTCCTGAGCCGCAAGGGAGTCCTCGCTAAAGCGGAGCAGGAAGAGCTGAAGCGTTACCGGGACTCGGCCAGGAAAGAGGAGAAGTCCTCCGGCAGCGTCGGCACCCTGGGAGAAATCCTGAAGGCAAAGATGGCGGAGAAGAATATAAGCTTCTGAGACCGGTTGACGGAAGTGTTTCCAAAATCCCTTTCTCTTTGCAGGGAGAAGGGGATTTTCTTTTTTGCAGGGTGAGTCTGCAAACTAAAAGAGGGCGAGGTTCTTTCCCTGCTGAACCAGTCTTCCCGACTCCTTCAACTTTTTTATCGCGTTGGTGATGCTCACCCGGTGCGCTCCCACCAGGAAGCTGAGCTCCTCATGGGTGAGAGGAAACTGTATCACCACTCCGTTACTGCTCCGGACTCCGTGTTCCCTCGCAACGGTGCTGAGGACTTTGAAGAGCTTCTCTTCGAGGCTGGAAGAGGACATGATTTCGGCCCTGTTGGAGAGCCAGTCGATGCGGCGGGTCAATTTTCTGATTACCTGAAGGCCTATATTGGGATAGTCGAGGATCAGCTCCTCGAAAGCATCCTTTGAAAAGCCGAAGGCAAGTGTCTCCTCAATGCAGGTGGCGGTGAGGGGATAATCGAACTCCTCGCCGAGCACCTGCTCCCCGATAAAGTCCCCCGCCTTGAGGATATCGAGGGTGATTTCGTTTCCCTCGCTCCCGTACCGGCTCAGCTTGACACGGCCGTAGCGCAGCAGGAACATCTCGCGGGCGGGATCTCCCTGGTTGAAAATGGTCTGTCGTTTCCGGTACTGCCTGAGCTGCGCAATACCGATCAGTGCTTTTATCTCTTCCGGACGGAGGTGCTCGAATACCCA
>JADLDZ010000357.1 GCA_020846375.1 Nitrospirales bacterium
CGTCACCGCGATGGAGGGGCAGAGGCTGAGGGCGAGCTTGAAGATGGTATTGTCCTTTATGAGTCCGTTCTTTATCAGCTCCCAGTAATTAACTGTGCTTGCCTGCGCCACTGTCCGCACCTCCTTCCTTTATTGCCTTGATAAGCCGGCTGACGCCGTTCTTTACCGCATCCTCGGAAACCGCACGGCTCGATATGGTCGCCCCGGATATGGCCTGTATATACTCCGTGGTATCGGTCTTCAGGACCTTCAGGTGGTCGAGGTCCTTCCCCTTGAACTGGTTCTTGAAGGAGTCCGCCTCGATCTCGTCGCCCAGGCCGGGGGTCTCCGCATGGCTCAGGATATTGATCTTCTGCACCGTGAAGTCCTTATCCACCGCGACCAGCGTGTTGATGTAGCTGGAATATCCCTTGCCGAAGGACTGGATGATATAGCCGATGGGGACGCCGCCCTTTTTGGCGACGTAGTATTCGGCATGCTTGTCATGGATGGTCCAGTCTCCCATTTTCGTGATCGCGTCAGCCTCGGGTATCAATGCCCTCAATGCCTGCTGCTTCGCGTTTTCGGCGTTCCGGTACATGATGGGCGCGGTCTTGGCGTACACCACCGCAAGGATAAGCCCGCCGATCAGATAGACGACAACGAGGTTGAGCGCTATTTTGACGATGTCCTTGCCGGTCATTTCCTGGCCTCCTTCCGGGCTCCGAAGACCTTTGTCCGGAAGCCCCTGTCGATGAGGGGAGCGAAGCAGTTCATGATGAGGATGGCGAACATGACGCCTTCGGGATACCCCCCCTTCAGTCGTATGAGCATGGTGAGGAACCCGCAGCCCGCCCCGAAGAGCAGCTGCCCCTTCTTCACCGAAGGACAGGTGACATAGTCTGTTGCCATGAAGAAGGCGCCGAGGAGCATGCCGCCGCTGATGAGGTGCACGATGGGATCGCCGGCAAACAGGGCGCCCTTCCCCCCGAAGATCCAGGCGATCACCGCGGACGTGCCGAGAAAGGAGACCGGGATATGCCAGGAGATATACCCGCGGTACAGGAGAAAGGCGGCTCCCACCAGGAGTGCGATGGCGGAGGTTTCGCCGATGGAGCCCGCCCGGTGTCCCACGAAGAGCTGCGTATAGAGGTTGATTTTGTCCCCGAATACCTCCATCAGCTTCGCGACGCCTTCCTCTTTCAGGATGCCGAGGGGCGTGGCGGTGGTCACTGCGTCCATTTTGAGAAAAGCCGCTTCGGGTTTGGTCCAGATGGTCATCAGCTTCGGAAAAGAGATGAGCAGGAAGGCCCTGCCGATGAGCGCGGGGTTGAAGACATTGTACCCCAGCCCTCCGAAAAGCTGTTTGGTGATCACCACCGCAACGAAGGAGCCGATTATGGGGATATAGAACGGCACCGAAGCGGGCAGGTTCATGCCCAGCAGCAGTCCCGTGAGGATCGCGCTGCCGTCGCTGACAGAGACCTTCCTGTTCAACGCCCGCTGGTATGCATACTCGGAAAGCGCGGCGGTAATGATACAGAGCGCCAGGGTGATCACCGCGCGGGGCCCGAAGAAGTAGGCGCCCATCACCGCGGCGGGGAGGAGCGAAGCGGTGACGCTCCACATGATGCGGCTGGTGGTCTCCTCGCTCTTTACGTGAGGACTGACCGAAACAATCAACTGGTGTTCTTTGCTTGCTGTTTCCATGTATCCCCCTTTCTTCTCTTCCCCTTCCGCCGCCTTACGGTTTCGTCATCGATTTGGCAAGCCGCACCAACTGTACGATGGGCCTCTTCGACGGGCAGACATAGGTGCAGGAGCCGCACTCGAAGCAGTCGAAGAGATTGTAGCCCTTCGCCTCCTCGTACATGCCTCTTTCGGAGAGTACGCTCAGCATTGAAGGCATGAGGCCCATGGGACAGATATCGATGCATCTGCCGCACCGGATGCAGGGGCCGAAGTCCTCGGCATGGACGACCCCTTCCTCGGGCAGGACGAGAATGCCGGACGTTCCCTTGGTCACGGGTACATCGAGGGAGTACAGGGCGAAACCCATCATGGGGCCCCCGGAGATGACCTTTGCAGCCTCGGAACTGAAGCCCCCGCACTCCCCGATCAGGTCGGAAACGAGGGAGCCGATCTTCACCAGGAGGTTCCGGGGCTCCCGTATTCCCTCTCCCGTCACGGTAACGACCCTTTCGATCAGCGGCTTCCCATAGCGCGCCGCCTCGTACACCGCCAGGGCGGTCCCGATATTCTGCACCACGACCCCCACATCCATGGGCAGGCCCCGCGCAGGCACGTCCCGGTTTACGGCGGCTTTGATCAGCATCTTTTCGGCTCCCTGCGGATATTTGACCTCGAGGGCACAGACCTTCAGGGAGGAGTCTCCCGCCACCGCGCGCTGCATCGCCTCGATGGCGTCGGGTTTGTTGCTCTCGATGCCGATAACGCCTTTTGAGACATTGACGATCTTCATCAGCACCCTGAGGCCTTCCACCACGTCGGAGGGTCTCTCCAGCATGAGCCGGTAGTCGGCGGTAAGGTAGGGCTCGCATTCAGCGCCGTTGAGGACCACCACATCGACGGGCTTCTCCTTGGGGGGGGAGAGCTTGACATGGGCGGGAAAGGCGGCGCCCCCCATCCCCACGATTCCGGCATCCTTCACCTTCCCCTTCAGCTCGTCGGGGGAAAGCTTCATATAGCCGGGGCTGTCCTTCAGGGATGTCCACTCCTCTTTCCCGTCATTCTCGATCACCACAGAGGGGGCCATCCTGCCGGTGGGAAGGGGGAAATCGCCTATCGCTATCACTTTTCCCGACACCGAGGCATGGACAGGAGCGGAAACGAACCCCTCGGGGGTCCCGATGATCTCCCCCATTTTCACTTCCTGTCCGATACTCACGCTCAGTGTGCACGGAGCGCCGATATGCTGCGCAAGGGGAATGACGACCCTCTTCGGCGGTTTTGCGGGAGAAATCGCCTTCGCTTTGGAAAGTTCCTTTTTGTCAGGCGGGTGGATGCCTCCTTTAAATGTTGCGAGAGCCATGGAAGGTGCCTCCATAAAACAAATGTATTGCAGACGCCCGCTTCTGCTCACCGGCGGGAAGCCGCTGCTATTCGGTCAAAAGTCTTTAAGTAATACCACGACAGGGCGCCATAAGTCAAATATACGCAACTCTGCACAAGGGAAAAACGGAAAACAACGGTAAGGTGGGAACAAGACTGGATACTGCGGATACGTGGAGGGAGGATTTACTCAAGGAAAGAACCGGGCCGCTACGCGCCCTCTTTCAAAAGCCGCGTCCTCCCGGTCCTGAAGCTTCCGGCTCCCCTCATCCCTTGTTGACCATCGCTGCGATCCTGCTTCTTTCCGCCAGCAGCTCTCCCAGCACTTCCTTCATCAGGGAACATGCCTGGATCACTTTGGGATTGGAGATGCTGTAGTAGATATTCACTCCATCCCTCCTGTTCTTCAGGATGCCCTTGAGCCTCATCACGGCGAGATGCTGCGACACATTCGCCTTGGGAGTCTCCAGGATATCCACAAGCTCGGTAACGGTCTTCTCCCCGCCTTTCAGCGCACTGATAATCTCTATCCTCTTGGGAGAGGAAAGTATCTTGCACAGCTCCGCCTGCAGCTCATAGATCGACTTCTCTTTCCTCATGATTAACAATTGTAAAATTAATTCATCTGAAAGTCAAGGAATGCTTACTTTCTTATTTGTGCAACATTTTAACTCTTCCAGCCGTGCTCCCCGATGAGGGGCACGAAGACGCAGGGAGTGCCGGACTCCTCCGCCAGGACGCCTTTCCTCTTCCGCCCCTTGATAAGGACCTGCGAGAACCTCTCTCCTACCGGGGCGACGATGATGCCCCCCTCTTTCAGCTGCTGCACAATACTCCCGGGGATCTCCGGGGTGGCGGCAGTGATGAGGATGCGGTCGAAGGGCGCCTGCTCCTCCAGCCCCTTCGTCCCATCCCCGGTGACCACCGTCACCGTGGCGTAGCCCAGGTCCGCCAGGCGTTTCGCCGCCTGCGCGGCAAGGTCGGGCA
>JADLDZ010000358.1 GCA_020846375.1 Nitrospirales bacterium
CCGGCGGCATGGTTGGAGATGAGCGCCGCATCTTCGAGAGTGGCCCCGGCAGTCCGGGCAAGGGCAAAGGTCGCGATGACCGTATCCCCGGCCCCGGTCACATCGAAGACCTTCTTCGCCACCGTGGGGATATGCGTCGCACTGATCTCCCGCGGTGTTTTCCGTTCGAACAGGCTCATCCCCTCCTCGCCGCGGGTGATGAGCACCGACTTGCAGGAGAGCCGGTTCATCAATGTCTTCCCCGCCTTTAAGAGGCTCTTTTCGTCCCTGATCTCCACCCCCGATCCCTGGGATGCCTCCAGGAGATTGGGGGTAATCAGCGACACCTGTTTATAGAAATGGAAATGCCCCACCTTGGGGTCCACCGCGATAAAGGTACTGTTGGGTTTCGCGTACTTCACCAGGGTCTTGATCAGGGCAGCCGATACGATTCCCTTCTTGTAATCCGAAACGATCACCGCATCATGCTCCTGCATCGACCTTTTTACATAGTCCAGAAAGGCCGCCAGGTTCCTGCCCTCCAGCCTCCTCCTGTCCTCCCTGTCGAACCGGACCACCTGCTGATTGTGGGCGATAACCCGCGTCTTCACCGTGGTGGGCCGGTGGTCCTCGATGATGCCGTCCACCGCGACGGCCCTCTCTTCCAGGAGGCCCCGGAGCACCTTCCCCAGGGAGTCCCTCCCCACAATCCCCGCGATGGAGGCTTTCCCGCCCAGGGCGATGATATTGCTCGCCACATTGGTGGCGCCGCCCAGCAGGAAGGATTCATTCACCACCTCCACCACCGGCACGGGGGCTTCGGGGGAAATGCGCTGGACCTTCCCGAAAATATAGTGGTCCAGGATCAGATCCCCGATGATCAGTATTTTCTTGTTCCGGAAAGAGCCGATAACCTTGGAAAAACCCATACGAAAAAATAACCTATTCAATCCCGAAGTTGCAAGTAAGCGGGGTCTGTAATAAATGCCGCACCAGGTCGTGTGCGAAAGGCTACCTCTTCCTTATGAGAAAAGTAAACACCTCGTCCTTCTTACTCGCCGCGACAAGCTCATGCCCAAGCCTCTTCACGAGGACAGGGATATCGGATTCAGAGCCGAAATCTGTCGCAATCACCTTGAGTATTTGTCCTGCCTCGATCTTTGCCAAAGCCCTTTTCGTGTTCAAAACCGGCATGGGACAGGCGAGGCCCCTTGTATCGACAATAACCATCGCCTCTCTTTCCTCCATATGATTCCTCCTTTTCAATGATCTCTCTTTCCGCTGTTTTGCAGCAAGAGCGATGCCAGGCAAAAAGTCCGGCGACTTTTTCTCATGCATGAAAATGGCATACAAATTGCTTTTCGCCATACAGCTATGCTGAAAGAAAAAAGGAGGACCGTATGAGTGAACCATTTGCCAAAGATTTTTCTTCCTCTTCTCTCAGCGAAGAGGAAGATATCTTTATTGTCCTGTGCACTTCGGGCTTTGAGAATATACCGAGCGCACGTTCTGCCCTGATGTTTGCTTCTTTGGCGGCTTCGGCCGACTATAGGACAATCCTCTTCTGCGTACAGGGAGCGGTGGATATTATGATCAAAGGCGCCATAGAGGAAAATGAGAAACCTCAGCCGGGTGTCCCCACCCTTGCGCAACGCCTTGATGAGGCCGGAGAACTGGGAGTGGAGATACAGTGCTGCTCCCAAACCATGGCGAACAAAAAGGTCACCGGAGAAGACCTCCTGCCGGGGGTGCAGGTTGCAGGAGCGATGAGCCTCATCGAGATGGTGAGCAGGGCGAAAGGGACACTGAGCTTTTAAAAAAGGAGGGAAAGCCTGTCAGAAGCACCTCGCGTGAAAACAGCGGACTTACGCATGCCTCTCCGTATGCCGGCTGCGATGTCTTTTCCCTTCGGAAAGCCCGTACTTCTGCAGCTTTCTGACAACAGTGGAGTGATCAACGCCGAGCATATGTGCGATCTCCCTTGTCGTGCGCTTCATTTCCATCGCCTGAGCGAGCATCGACCGCTCCACCTGCTCTTTTGCGGACGTGAGAGAGGGGATCTCGAAACCCTCCCTTTTCTCGAGGAGGTCCTCCTCCGCCTGCAGGGACATGCTGCGCGGCAGGTATTCAGGCCTGAGCACTTCCGAATCGCTCGTCACGATCAAGCGCTCGATAATATTCTGCAACTCCCTTACATTTCCGGGCCAGGTATACGCCTCGAGCCTCTCTATCAACTCCGGGGAAATGGTCTTTGATTGTTTGTACTTCTCGTTGTATATTTTAAGAAAATGCCAGGACAAGGGGAATATATCCTCACGCCTTTCCCGTAAAGGCGGCACCTCGATAGGTACCACATAAAGCCGGTAAAAGAGGTCCTCCCTGAACTTTTCTTCCCTTACCAGATCCGGCAGGTTGCGGTTGGTCGCGGCGACGATACGTACGTCGAACTTAACCGGCTTTACTCCGCCCAGCCGGTACGCCTTCATATCCTGCAGGACCTTAAGGAGTTTTACCTGAAGACTCAGCGGCATTTCGCCTATTTCATCGAGAAAGATAACCCCTCCGTTTGCCAGTTCGAACAGACCCGGCTTTCCCTCCTTTCCCGCACCGGAAAAGGACCCTTTTTCATAGCCGAACAGCTCCGACTCAAGGAGATTCTCCGGGATGGCACCGCAATTGATCGATATGAAGGGCCCATTGTTCCGGGAGCTCAGGCTATGAATCAGCTTCGCAAAAACCTCTTTGCCGGTACCGCTTTCCCCGAGAATCAGGACGATCGAATCCACCTTTGCGATTCTGAGGGTCAGATCCAGAACCCGCTTCATCGCAGGACTCTCCACTACAACATCTCCCCCGATGATCTTGTCGAGCGGGTTTTCCTTTGCTGTCGAGAGGTAGAGTGCCGCGAGACGCGAGACCTGCTCCTTCAAATGCTGCAGTTCGGTCACATCTCTGATATTCACCGCGACATGCTCCACTCCGCAATCACATTTTACGGGAGTTCCGGTCACGTAAATCTCGTTGCCCTGGTGCATCGTACGCATGATGGTCACGCTCTTCTTCTGCCGGCGGGCCATATCGGAAACCTCGTAGATCGACTTCAGGCAGACATGTGGGCTGTCGGCAAGTTGCGCGATGGGCTTGCCCTCCGCATATTCTTTTTTCAACCCCGAAATCCTCAGGAAGCTGCTGTTGACCTTTATTATCTTTTCATGGTCGGTCAGGATAATTCCGTCGTGGGAGCCATCGATGAGCACTTCCAGATTGCAGTATTGCAGCCTTCCCTGTATTTCCGCCGCCGAGAAATCCTGGAGGAAATAAAGAGTTCCCTTTACTTTTCCGCCGGAAAGCAAGGGGCCTTTCGCTATCAGGAGCTTCTGATCAACGGATTTGTGGAGAACCGCCTTATTGCATTTATTCAGGTGCGGGGACACCCCTTCGAAACAAGGCAGCACAGACAGTGTCCGGCCGATTACCTTCTCCTTTTCTATGTTCAGCAACGTCTCTGCTTTGCTGTTCACCATGATTATGATATCCCGGGAGTCCGTTGCAACAATGCCGACAGAGGCCGACGTAATAAAATCGGACGCACTGATACTACCCGAAAACAGATCTCTCTCTTCCATCATGCCGTATCGTAGCATGTAGCATCCGGGGCGTTCAAGAAGACCGGACAACAAGCTCCCCTCCTCTCAGGCACACCCACTGAGCCCTTCGGAGATGCTCTTTAAAAAAATGACAAGGGCGGTGAGGGATTATACACCACCCCAGCGGAAGCTTCCTTGTGCAGACCAAAGCACACCCTCCTTGCTACGATCCGACTCATTTGGTGCAATCACGGTGTATGATTGCACCATGATTGCAGGTTATGGTGCAATCATACACCGAATCTTTTTCCTTACAGGGCAGGCTGATGACAAAATTTTTATTTATCAGCTGGTTATAGTCGAAAAAAATATGGCACACAAGATGCTTAAGACTGCGGGAAGCAAGAGGAGAGGAGGTGATGAAAATGCAGCGGAAGCTGCGGGAATGAATGCGTGTCGTGCAACACCGCGGAGACTGTTACCGAGATGCTCAGAAAAACACGAGAGAGAAAAAGGAGACAACGAGAATGGGAGGAATAGTAGACGGGGTGCGAAAAGGGGAAGGGAAAAAAACGAAAGGCTTTCGTCTTGCAGTGATTCTTCTGCTGGGGATCGCATGTTCTCTTTTAAACGCCTCTGCTTCTCCTGCGGAGGACCTGAAAGAGTGGCTTCCCGCCAAGCCGATGCCCGATTGGCTGCTGCTCTATAGTAACGCGGATAAGCCGGGATCCCATCCCTCGGCTGCGCTTATCGGGCTCATCCAGGGAGGGTTCGTCGACAGCAGCAACAGCCCGAGCCAGTTCAAAATCTTCAAATTCCGCCCCGGCATTGTGGGGACTATCACCGATTATCTGAGCTTTTACACCTTGGTGGAATTCGCTTCCAATGCGGTGACGTCGCCCACCTCAGGCGGAGGGAGACTGCTTGATGCTACGGTGACCCTGAGCCTGAAGCCGGTGCGACTTCAGCTCGGGCAGACGGTGATGCCTTTTGCAACGGATGCAACGCCCGCCGGTGCGGTGCCGTGGATAGACTATGCCGATGCAGTAAAGAACATCTACCTGAAAACGCTTTCTACCGATACGGGAACAACCGCCGGCAGGGATCTCGGGCTGATGGCCTGGCAGGTATTCAGAAAAGGCAACGCAAGTTATACGTATTTTGTATCGGTAACCAATGGAAACGGGCTCTCCCAGAACGATACCAACGACAGCAAAGACGTGATGGTCCATCTGAAAGCCGCCTACGGTTCGCTGTATGCAGGCGGCGCTTATTGGACCGGAAAGACGAGTGTCAGCGGGAAAGACCTGGATAAAGACAAGTATAATGTACACGCAGGATTCGGCGATTATACCCCTGCTTCGAAGGACAGAATTTGGGGGCTGGTCGAGTACCTGAGGACAAACGAGGAGCAGTCCGCAGGAGGGGAGCTCACGGCGGACGGATGGCAGGCGGCCCTGGGAGTCCGGCCGATTAAAGACGTTATGGCCATATACCGATATTCCAGATACGAAACAGAACCCGTGACAGGGACAGGGAATAAAATCACCATGCACTCGCTTATCGGACAATATTTCGTCCCGAACGGAAAGGGCAGCCGCCTGATGGTGCAGTACGATTTCCGCGATAACAGGCTCACGCCCTCTGACGAAAAGGCATTCTATGTGCAGGTGAGTGTTCCTTTTGCCGTGTCCCTCTTCGGCGGCAAGTAAGCAGACAAGGAGATAGCGATGAAAAATTTTGACGAACTGGACGAGATGATCGGTGAATACGAAAAAGGAAAGATGAACCGCAGGGCGTTCATCTCCAAAGCCGTTCTGATGGGATTAACCCTTTCGAGCGTTAATGCATTCCTGCTTTCCAGCGGCACGACAATCAGGGAGGCGTCCGCCCAGACGCCCCCCTCCGGGAAACCGGCGGACATCACCGTCGGGTTTTTCCCCAGTTGGGTAGGAGGGTGGTCGGGCGCCGTCATCAGGAGCCGGGAGTTGTGGAAGAAGCATCTCCCTGCAGGGAGCAAGGTGGACTGGGATGTCCATGTCGTAGGAGCACCGGTGGCAAACAACCTCATGGCCGGCAAGCTCCAGATAGGGTATCTCGGGGATACGCCCGGCATGATCGCCACGACGAAGAGGGATATCGCGGACCTGAGGATCGTAGAGTTCAACATGTTCTCGAATACGGGACAGATATGCGCCTGCCTCCTGGTCCGGAACGACGCGCCACCTTTCAAAACTCTCGATGAGGCGCTGCAGTGGCTGGCCGGAAAAAAAATAGGAGTTTCGGGAAAAGGCTCTTGCGGCGACCGCTTCGTTTCAGGGCTCCTGAAAATGCATAACATAAAAGCCGAAGTGCAGTACCTCGACCCCACCATCGTAAAAACCGCCCTTCAGTCGAAAAAGATCGATGCGGCGCAGAGCTTCCAGCCCCATGTCGCCCAGATCATGAACGAGGGACTGGGCAGGCTGGCATTCACCGGAGCCCGGTGGAACTGGCAGGAGGGGAATGTCATTCTGATGAGAAAAGACTTTATCGACGCCTATCCTGATGTGGCGAAGGGGTGGATAAAGGCGGATATCGAGGCGTTGCAGTTCATGCTCAAACACCCGTACGAAATGGTGAAGATCGTGGCGAAGGATCTGCCCGGCTACAGCACAAAGGATTTATGGATGTCGCTGTACGGTCAGTATCCGAAAAGCGTGGATTCGAAGGAGACGAACGCGATCGCGCAGGTGGGCTTCGATGAGCCGGTTATGCGCTATATTTCCGAAGCTTTCCAGTTCCTGAATTCGATAGGCGTCATCAAAATCGATAAGCCGCTGCCCGGGGCGGTCTATCCCGACCTGGTGAATGCGGCGATTCGGGAAATGGGAGTCAAGATACCTCTGGGTACCTTCAAGGGCCTGCCTCCCGCCGCTTTCAAGGGATAGGGCAGGACTATTCATTACAATATCATGGAAGGGGTTTATGAATACTGAGTGCATGAATAAAACCACCACACTGTCAGAAGATCTGGAAGGGCTCAGGGAAGTGAGGGTTGTCTGGGATGTGACCATAGGCGACGCGAGAATGTTCGCAGACCGTATCAACCTCATCCGGCAGACTGCGGAGAGCTTTCGCAAACAGGGGATCACCCCCTACTTTGTCATCGCCATTCATGGTCCGGCAACGAAATTTGCGGCACGGTCCCTGGATGGTACGGTGTTCGAAAAGGAAAACGCCGAGAACATGCCCGACATCCGGAAAGTCCTTGAGGAGCTGACGCAGAGCGGAGCGCGGATACAGCAATGTGAAATAACCCTTCTGCGCGGCAATATCTCCAATGACTGCATTCTTCCTTTCATCAGCACGGAGGAGAATGTACTGGTCAATATTGCCGCGCTTCAGAACAAGGGCTACGCCTACATGCCCTTTCACATCGCCGAACCGCTCATCGAACCCGGCGGCTAGAATTTCAAGAGAGAGCTTTCCTCCCCCCTTCCCCTCCTCACCGCCTTTTTCGCCGGAAGAGGCGGTGAGGAGGGTGCAAGTGGCCTGCAGTGCCGCAGGGGGATTGCCGTTGGGGAGCCGCATCTTTTTCGTTCAGGAGGCTATTAGATGATGAATCAGCTGAGAACCAAAATACTGTCTCCGCAGTTGTTCAGAGCGGTCGCCGGGGTACTGATTTTCTTATCCTTCTGGTACCTGCTGACCGAAGTACTGAAACTGCCGAGATTCAAATTGATTCCCGACCCCGTGTCGGTCATCAAGGAATGGGTGAGTTTCGATCCCATGTCGGGCCGCTCCCTGTTCACCAAGGAGTACTATATCGACATTGCCTACAGCGTGGGACGGACAATGGCCGCCTTCACCTTCGCCACCGTGCTGGGTGTCACCCTGGGCCTTCTCATGGGCTGGAACCGTATCCTGTACGATTTCACCTTTCCGCTGGTGGAGATCCTGCGCCCTATGCCCCCGCTGAGCTGGATTCCCCTGGCGGTGCTCATCCTTCCCGGCGTCGAATTCGCGGTTGTCTACGTGACTTTTATTGCAGCGTTTTTCGCCACCGTGCTGAATACGCTGCTCGGAGTATTCTCCATCGACAGGAATTACTTCCTGGCAGCCCGCTGCCTCGGCTCCAAACCGAAGGATATCTTTTTCAATGTGGTAGTTCCGGGCTCGCTGCCGTTCATCTTCACGGGACTGCAGATCTCCATGGGGATCGCGTGGATGTCGCTGGTGGCGGGGGAGATCATCTCCGGGCAGAGGGGCCTCGGCTATGCGATCTATGAGGGCTACTTCCTCTACCAGTTTCCGCAGGTGATCAGCTACATGTTCACCCTCGGCATCCTCGGCTACATAAGCAGTGCAGCGATCAGAGCCGTCGGAAGGAGACTCATGGCATGGGAAGCAAGGCGGAGGGGGGCATAGATGACAACACATGACAAGATCGAAGGAGCGATTTCCATACGGAAGGTGACAAAAATCTACGATCCTGAGGGAGCCCGCGTGATGGCGATGAAGGACTGTTCGTTCGAAATGGGGGCGGGAGAATTCACCATCATCGTCGGACCGTCGGGGTGCGGCAAAACCACCCTCCTCAATGCAATAGCGGGGTTCGACACCATAACTTCCGGAGAGATCCTTCTGGACGGGGATACCATCTCCTCCTCCCTGAAACAGATCAAACCGAATGTCGATCGGATGGTCGTCTTCCAAAACGGCGCACTGTTCCCCTGGAAGACGGTCATCGAGAATATCACTTACGGGCCAGTGGTCCAGGACAGGATGAAAAAGTCCGCAGCGGCAGAGCTTGCGAAGGGGATGCTGCACCAGGTGGGGCTGGGGGAAATCGGAGACAAGTACCCGGAAGAGCTTTCCTCGGGAGTACAGAGGAGGGTCGAGATATTGAGAGCCCTGATCAACCAGCCGAAAGTCGTTATGCTGGACGAGCCGTTCCGGGGCCTCGATGCGGTAGCCAAGACCGTGATGCATGAGTTCCTGATGGAAGTCTTCTGCGCCTCCCCCCGGACAATGTTTTTTATCACCCACGACCTGGACGAAGCTATCTTCCTTGGCCACAAAGTGGTGATCATGACCACCAGGCCCGCGCAGGTCAAAAAAATCGTTCCCGTGGCTCTTCCGTGGCCCCGCGAGCACCACATCATGAACTCCCGTGAATACCTTGAACTGAAACAGGAGGTGCTCGAGGCGGTGCATGAGGAGGCGAAAAAGGCCTTCGAGGCGGGGGAGCGGGAACTGGCATGACAAAAAATAAGAACAGGAGCCTCCGTATATGAAAAAAATGAAAAAGATCTTCACCGTCAGTACGCTCAGGGGCCTGCTTTCCATTATCCTCTTTGTCGTCCTCTGGCAACTCGTCGTTTTTGCGAAAGTCCCTTACCTGGAGAACCTGCCCTATCCGAAGGATGTTGCGGTGCATGGCGTTGAGGCGGTGCAGTCGAAAACGTACTGGCTCAATTGGGAGATCAGCCTTATCCGCGTATTCGTGGGGTTTATTGCGGCTCAGGTGATCGGTATCCCTTTCGGCCTCGCAATGGGTGCCAGCAAAGTTTTCAGGGACTTCACCTTCTCCGCTTTCGAGATGCTCAGACCGGTTCCTCCCATCGCATGGATACCCCTCGCAATCCTTTTCTGGCCGACACGGGAACTGTCCATCTACTTTCTGGTATTTGTCGGAGCGTTCTTCATCGTTGTGATAAATGTCCTGCAGGGAGTATCCAATATTTCCGTATCCCTCAAATGGGCTGCCTCTTCACTCGGAGCTCGACCGAAGGATGTCTTCTGGAAAATCATGGTGCCCGGCTCGCTCCCCTCCATCATTACGGGAATGACGGTCGGCATGGGGGTAACCTGGAATGTCCTTATCGCCGCGGAGATGATCGCGGGACAGGGAGGGCTGGGGAGAATGACCTGGGAGGCATATACCAACCACAACATACCTTTGATCGTTGTCGGCATGGTGAGTATCGGGGTGGCGGGCTACCTGTGCAGCATGGCGATTCGCTGGCTCGGCGAGCAGGCGATGCCCTGGAAAAAAAGATTCTGAAAAGGAGCATACCATGGCAGTCAGTAACGGAAATAGCGTAATGAGCAAAGGAAATTTCGGAGAAGTGCGCCTGGAGGGCGTGACAAAAATATACGAAAAAGAAGGGGTAAGCCATCCGGTGCTGCAGGACTGCATGCTGCACATTCCAAAAGGAAAGCTCACCGTCCTCATGGGCCCCTCCGGCTGCGGGAAAACCGTGCTGGTCAACCTGATCGCGGGATACGAGAGGCCCACCTCAGGGCGCGTGCTCATTGACGATACCGGGGTAGCCGGGCCGGGGCCCGACCGTCTGGTGGTATTTCAGGAGACAGCGCTTTTCCCGTGGATGACCGTTTACTCGAACGTGGTTTTCGGATGCTCGGTACAGGGGACACCCAAAAAGGCAATAAAGGAAAAAGCGGAGCTCATCCTGAAAAAGGTGGGACTCTATGAGTTCAGGGATAAGTATCCCAGCCAGCTTTCCGGAGGGATGCAGAGGAGGGCCGAGCTCGCACGGGCCATGATCAATGATCCGAAGATCATGATACTCGATGAGCCCTTCAGGGGCCTGGATGCCATGACACGGCAACTGATGCAGGAGTTTTATGTGGGCCTTTTCGAAGAGGTCGGCAGGACAAACCTCTTTATCACCCACGAGATCGACGAAGCCATCTTCCTGGCGGACAGGCTCATCATCATGACCTATCAGCCCGGGAGGGTCAAGGCGGAAATAGAGATCGATCTGCCGAGGCCGAGGGAGTTCCACCTGCTCGCTTCGCCGCGCTTTATGGAAATACGTGAACAGGCCATCGATCTTCTTTACGAAGAGGCGGCAAAGGCCTTTTCCTCGGGAAGCAAAGCGGCCTATGACCTCGTCGGAGCTCTGGTGGCGCAGAAGGGTGCATGCAAGCCCACATGCACGCCTCGATAAGCAGGGCAGAGACAACGGCCGCATTCATCAATAATGGGGTGACAGACAGCTTCCTGCTTACCGATAGAGGAACGGCTTTCCCTTCTCCCGGAAGGCGGTAGGGTGCAATGACCGTCGATACAATCATAATCGCTGCCGTAATATTCCTTGCCTCCCTGCTCCAGAGGGTCTTCGGGTTCGCTTTCATGCTGATTGCGCTCCCGCTGCTCTCCTTTCTCCTCAGCATGAAGGTCGTCGTTCCCCTATTGTCTTTTTTTTTCGCGCTCCTGTCAGGGATTCTGGTGGTCCAGTTGCACGGCAAATTCGCCTATAAAGGCGTTGTACCGCTCATTATAGGCGGAATTGCCGGAATACCCGCAGGGGTCCTCTTTCTCCTCGCATTCAACGATACGCTGATAAAGGCGATTCTCGGCATCGTCCTCATTGTCTATTCTGCATATTCCCTGCTCCTCAAGCGGGTGCCCTTCAGGTTTCCGGGGTGGGCAGGATACCTGTTCGGTTTTTTTGCGGGGGCCCTCGGCGGCGCATTCAATATCACCGGCCCTCCGGCAGTCTTTTACTTGTCGGCCAAGGAGGGCTCGAAAATCGATATGATCGGCTCCCTGAGCCTTTTCTTCTGCGTCACCAGCATACTGGTGCTGACATTGCATGCAGCGGTCGGCAATATAACGCATGAGATTACGATGACCTTTTTAAAGCTCATTCCCGTAATGCTGGCCGGAATGCTGGCCGGCGGACATATCCTGAATAGAATGAATGAGGATATATACAGGAAGGGATTGTTCCTCCTCCTCTTGGTCATGGGAGTGATGCTTCTCCTGTAAGCGGAAAGGGCCTTCCTCGTTTGACATTTGGGAACACTTTTCTTTAAAGTTAGAAATTATGGAGCATTCGGCAATTCAACTCATCCTGCAAGCAGGGTACGTCGTAAAGGCAGTCCTCATTGCCCTCCTTTTCTTCTCGGTCATATCATGGACCATTATCTTTTATAAATGGCGCCATTTCTCGAAGGCCGACCGGGAGAGCTACGACTTCATGCGGACGTTCGATGCAACCCGCAATCCCAAGGACCTGTTTTCCTCCTCGAAGAAGTATCCTTCCAGCCCCCTGGCCGGCCTGTTCAAGTCCGTCTATTCGGAGAAGACCTACACGGAACAGGACGAGCTCAGGAGAATGCTGCGGAGATACAGCACCCTCGAGGCTGCAAAGCTCGAAAGGTATCTCAACTTCCTCGCCACCACGGGCTCCACGACACCTTTCATCGGACTCTTCGGAACCGTCTGGGGCATCATGAACGCCTTCAGGGGGATCGGAGCAGCCGGTTCCGCCTCCCTGGCGGTGGTGGCCCCCGGCATTGCAGAGGCGCTGATCACCACGGCGGTCGGCCTCGTAGCCGCCATCCCCGCAGTCATCGCCTATAACTATTTCCTGAGCAGGGCGAACCGCATGATCATCGATGTGGATGACTTTTCAGAGGAACTGGTCGATTATCTCCTGAGGCAGTAAGAGGCATGAAGGTATCCCGAAAGAGAACAGCCCTGTCCGAGATCAACGTCACTCCGCTGGTCGATGTGATGCTGGTGCTGCTGATCATCTTCATGGTGACCGCGCCCCTTCTCCAGCAGGGAGTCGATGTGAACCTGCCCAAGGCGAAGGGGAAGGACCTGCCCCCCGAGGAAAGAATCTCCATTATCATCAAAAAGGGCGGTATCCTCTATTTAAACGACAATCCCCTCCCGATGGCCGAGCTCACGAAGAAGCTTTCCGCCGTCAGCAAACGGAATCCCAATGTCTTTCTGAAGGCGGATAAAGAGGTGCCCTATGGGCTGGTGGTTGAGGTGATGGGCGAGATAAAGGAGGCAGGGATTGAAAAACTCGGTATGATCACCGAGCCGAAGATTTCATTGCCATGAAGGCGCAGAGTTTTCAGGGCGCCCTCTTTTCCTCTTTCTTCCTCCATGTCCTCCTGGTAATCACAGCAGTCTTCATCGCCCGTCATTCGAGCTACTATAAAACTCCGGCCCCCTACGTGGTATCCCTCATGGATGAGTCGTCCTCTGCCGCACCCGACAGGAGTGGAGGAGAAAGCCCGCGGGTGGAAGAGCCCCGCCGGGAGGAAAGGGAAACGCACGAGCCGGCCATGGTCGCTCCGCCGCACCCGGAGAAGCCGAAACAGGGCGCGAAAATGAAGGAGGAGGAATCCCTCCTGCAGGACAGGATCGCCGCACTGGAGGCGAAGAAGAAGATCGAGAAGCTGGCA
>JADLDZ010000359.1 GCA_020846375.1 Nitrospirales bacterium
CTCAAAAGAGCCTCACCGATGGCGGCACTCAGGGTCGCGAGGAGGAGTACGAGGAATGTCCTCACCGCCTCTCCTTGTCCGGCATGGGATCGCCTCCTCCACACAGCTCGCCGTACCCGACCGGGATGATGCCATGCGCTTCCATCAGGGAACGGACCCTGCGGGAGGTGAGCGCCGCCCGCTCTTCTCTCCCCGGTATCGTCCCTTCGTCGGGGTGGGTAAAGAGCTCGGAGAGGGGAGAGCGTACAAGCCTCAGCACCCTGAGGAGATATTCCTCGTCAATACCGCCTGTCCCTGAGAGCCCGTACAGGCGCCGGGTGCCGCGCATGCCGTACTTCCGTGCAATCCTGCGATGGTGGATCCCCAGCAGGCCGAACACCGCCCACTCCGCGAAGGGCAGTGCGCCGCGCCCGGCGGAGCGAAACCGGACAACCAGGGAAAGGGACTCCTTCGGAAACCGCACCCACTTCACCCCTCTTTGTGACGCCGTGCGGCAGACCACCTCGAAAATCAGGGGATGCATATGGATATGGTGGTGCCCATCCACGTGGGTCGGACGGATTCCCGCCCTTTCCAGGGAAGAGAATTGCGCATCCACCTCCTCTGCAATCTGGGAGAGGAGCGCCGGTTTCATATAGTGTATCCAGGCGCTGGAAGGGTCCCGCTCGAAAAAACCGTTTCGGTCCGTCAACTCCGGAATGCGGGAGTGAGGCAGCACCGCCCTCCCGTCGCACAGCGTCACATGGAGTCCCACGGAGAGGCACTTCCGTGTCTGCGCAACCCGCACGGCGTCAGAAAAAGCCTCTCCTCCCGCCATGATGCTTGCCGCTCGCAGGATCCCCCTGTCGTGGGCTTCCGCAACCGCGCACGTAACGGAGGGGGTACGGCCGAAATCGTCGGCGACGACGACAAGATATTTTCCCTCTCCATGCGTAAGGTCCCGTCTCATGAGGCTTCGATGACCTCTTTCCTCTTTGCCATGAAGGAGAAGAATTCCCGTCCCTCCCGGATGCGGCGCACGAATTCATTCCTGTCCTGGAGCATTTCCCGCAGGATTCTGAGCACCGGGCGGGGCCTGAGATAGAAGCGGCGATAGAACCGCTCCACTGCCTCGAATATCTCTTCACGGGACAGGTCCTTATAGGAAAGCGCCGCGTTCTGTATCCCCTCCCTCACCAGCCCGTCCCCCTCGCGGACGATCCAGCCTTCTTTAATGCCCTGCGCATACAGCTCTGTTCCCGGATACGGGGCGACGAGGGATACCTGGATACTGTACGGGTCCAGCTCCAGGGCAAAGCGGATGGTCTCTTCAATGGTCTCCGGAGTTTCTCCCGGCAGCCCGAGGATAAAAGTGCCGTGCACGAGAATTCCCAACTCCTTCGCTGCCCTCACGAACCGGCGTGCCTGCTCCAGCAGGGTTCCCTTCCTGATATTGTTGAGGATTTGCTGGTTTCCCGACTCGAACCCCACCGTGAGCAGGCGGAGGCCGCCCTCTTTCAATTCCCGCAGGACATCCTTTGCCACGTTTGCCCGGGCATTGCACGACCAGGTGACCCCGAGTTTCCCGAACCGCCGCGCTAGTGCCACGGCACGCGACGGGATTTCGGTGAAGGTGTCGTCATCCAGGAAGAACTCCTTTGCCCCGGGAAAGAGGCTCTTTGCCCGGTCCATTTCTTCGTACACGTTTTCCACGCTTCGCACCCGATAGGCATGTCCCGAGATCGTCTGGGGCCAGAGGCAGTAGGTGCAGCGCGCGCGGCAGCCCCTTCCGGAGTAGAAAGAGACATAGGGATGCTTGAGATACCCGATGGAGTAGTCCTCTATGGTGAGGTCGCGTGCATACACTTCGGTCACAAAGGGCAATGCGTCGAGGTCTTCAAGGGGTGGCCTGCCGGGGGTGCGCCGGATGCTCCCCCCCTGGCGGAATGCGATTCCATCGACTTTCTCAAGGGGAATACCCTGTGCTATCTCAGTTACTGCACAGTCAAACTCTCCGGTGGTAACGAAATCGACGGCCCGGGAGCGTTCCAGCGTCTCCACGGGAAGCACCATGGTGTGCGGTCCCACAAACCCGATGGTGACTCCGGGATAGTGATCCTTGAGCAACTCCGCTATCCTGACATCGTTTTCAACGGTGGGGGTACTTGTGTTGAGGACGATCAGCTCATACCCCTTCGCCTGGCGGATGGCCTCCACGGCATCCATACCAGCAGGAGGCGCGTCGATAAGCCTGCTGCCCGGTATCAGTCCCGCCGGGTATGCAAGCCAGGTGGGATACCAGAACGAGCGGATTTCGCGCCGGGCCTGGTACCGGGAGCCGGCAGCCCCGTCAAAGCCTCCGTACGACGGCGGATTGAGAAGCAGAGTGCGCATGGGTCTTCCTCTTGACGATTTCATTGTATCTCCGGCAGAGCACACATCAAAAAGCGACACCGTTAAGGGGTGTCCTTCAATTAATTTCAATTATAGCAACACCTTTTTTTTTTGCAAGCAAATGAAAGCTTCCGGGAAACAGACCGAACGCATTGGAAAAGCTCACCGGCGGGATGCGTATTTCCCGAGCAGGGCCGGCAGGAGGAGGAGGATGCCTGCGAGGAGGAAGCCGAAACAGAGGGTGAGGAGTATCCCCATGCTCGCAATTCCCCGGTGGGGAGAAAAAGCGAGGCTGCCGGTGCTGATGAGCGTGGTAAGCGTGCTGAAGAGGACGGCACGCGCATTGCTGGTCCTCAGCATGTTCCCGTCCGGGGGAGGCTCCGTCCGGTAGCGGAAGATGAAGATGATCCCGCTGTGGACGCCGACCCCGATAAGGAGCGGCACCACGATCACGTTGGCGAAATTCAGGGGAATGCCGAGGGCCACGGAGGATGCCCCCGTCAGCAGCAGTGCAAACAGGAGCGGAATAAGTATCAATGCGACGGAGGAGAGATTCCTCAGTTCGAGGAGAAGGAACAACGTGATCACCACCAATGAAGAGAGCGTTGCCTGGCGGAATGAGGAGATCACCGCCCTGCCCGATTCATAGATCACCACCGGGGCATCGGTTGCATCGGGGGCGACGGACTGTACGGCCCGGACAAAGCGTGCCAGGGCATCCACCTGGAGGATGTTTTCACGGGGGAACACCTGTACCCGGTATCGGCCGTCCCGCGCTACGTACTGTTCCA
>JADLDZ010000360.1 GCA_020846375.1 Nitrospirales bacterium
ATGCTGGGCGAGATCGTCGCCGGCAATCCCGACATGCTTGCCGATATCATTCCCCTCATCTGGTCCTTCCGGGAGGAGGAGATGTTCCGGTCCGGGATCATCTGGGCGATGGGCAGGATCGCCTCGGTGCGGCCCGATTTCGTCCGGTTCGCCCTGGAGGAACTGCCTTCCTTTCTGGCGGACCCCCATCCTTCCGTCAGGGGGTATTCCGTATGGGTGCTCGGCATTCTGGGGAGTAATGGGGCGATGGAGGCGATGGAAAAACTCCGGGACGATCACGCTCCGGTTCCCTTCTACCTCGAGGGAAATCTGGTCACGAGAACCGTGGGGGAGATCGTTGCGGAGATATTGCATTAGGGGCTCAAATGAATATATAATTTATTTTGTTTGACCTCCTTATCTATAGAAGGATAAAGTATATCCTGAATGTGAGTATGTATGATATCAGTCATAAATTTTCAGCTGCCCTTATCATTACTATATAGTGTCGAACGGGTTGCATTCCCTGACGCACTGCAGCCAACGTCGGGTAAATGCCTGCAATGATAAAAAATTCATAGCAAAGGAGGGAACAACATGCCTTATATTGAGGTCGGAGGAAAGCAGGTCGAGGTGGACGAAGACGGATACATGGTCAACCTTGAAGAATGGAATAAGGATATAGCTGCCTTTATGGCAACGGGAGACGGCCAGGATCTGAGCGAAGCCCATTGGGAAATCATCAATTTTCTGAGGGACTACTACCAGAAATACCAGATTGCCCCCATGATCAAGATCCTCGTCAAGGAAGTGGGAAAGGTGATGGGGCCGGACAAGGGCAATACGAAATACCTTTATGAGCTGTTTCCCGACGGGCCCGCGAAACAGGCCTGCCGATATGCGGGACTGCCGAAGCCGACAGGCTGCGTGTAAAGAGAAAAGACGGCGGAAGGAGGCAACGGGGTTTGCCTCCTTCCGCTTATCCTGTCCTGACACAGGACAGGAAGCACGATACAGGGCAAGGGGCGCGGTGCTCCCGCTGATGAGAGAGCCGGCAGGAACGATTGGAGCGCGGGGGCAGGGTGGACGCTCCGGATTTCCCTGGGCGTGGTTGCATACAGTGCTGAGGGAGGAGGCGGGCCGGGTAAATGATCCGAAACGGTTGTAAGGGGAAATGGATTTAAAGGGCCTTCTGGCAGCGAAAAAAGACGCGATACTAAGGAAGTGGTTTGATGCAGTACTGGAATCGTACCCTGCCGACACCTCGAATTTCCTGAAGACGAAAAAGAACCGGTTTGCCAACCCGGTAGGCTATTCTCTCACCAAGGGCCTGGAGGCTCTTTTCGACGGTCTCCTCCAGGGGGTCGAAATCGAGACCCTCTCTCCCTCCCTCGACAGTATTGTCAGAATCAGGGCGGTCCAGGGCATGGCCCCGTCCAAGGCCATGATCTTTCCTTTTCTTCTCAAGAATGCGATACGCGGTGAACTGGAGCCGGAGCTTCGCGGGGACAGGTTCTCCGGCGAGATGACCGCTCTTGAGTCCGCCATCGATGCGCTGGCCCTCCACGCCTTCAACATCTATATGCAGTGCCGGGAAAAGATTTACGCGCTCCAGGCGGAGGAATCGCAGAGATTGACCTATCGGTTGCTGCAAAAGGCGAAGATGGTATGCGAGGTGCAGGGGGAAGACCCCGGCACCGGCAGCAGCAAGGATACCAAAAAATGAAAAGAGGTTAGTCCAATGAAAATTCTGATCCCCTTTCTCACTGTTATAGCGCTTATCCTGCTCGTTGCAGCAGGAGTGAAGGCGGCGGGCCTGGAGCTCCTCTTCGGGGTCCTTATCCCTTACGCCGCGGTCGCCGTCTTTGCCGTCGGGATCGTCCTGCGCGTGGTGAAATGGGCGCGCTCCCCTGTCCCGTTCCGCATTCCCACCACCTGCGGTCAGCAGAAATCGCTCCCGTGGATCAGGCAGAACAAGATCGAGAACCCTTCGAGCACCCTCGGGGTCATCGCGAGGATGGCGCTGGAGGTGCTCTTCTTCCGCTCCCTCTTCCGGAATGTGAAGACCGAGCTGCGGAACGACGGGGACAGGCTCGCCTACGGTTCCGACAAGTGGCTCTGGCTTGCGGGTCTGGCGTTTCACTGGTCCTTCCTCATCATCCTCGTGCGGCATTTCCGCTTCTTCGCCGCCCATGTGCCCTTTCCCGTCCGCATGATCGAGGGGCTGGACAGTTTCCTGCAGATCGGGGCCCCGCTCCTCTACCTCACCGATCTCATCATCCTGGGCGCGGTAACCTACCTTTTTCTCAGGAGGGTGGCCCTCCCCATGGTGCGCTATATCTCCCTGCCCGCCGACTATTTCCCGCTCTTCCTGATCCTGGGCATAGCAGGGACAGGGGTCTTGATGCGGTACTTCACCAAGGTCGATGTGACGGGCGTCAAGCAACTGGCCATGGGGCTGGTCAGCTTCACCCCCGTGGTTCCCGAAGGGATCGGCACCCTCTTCTATGTCCATCTGTTCCTGGTGAGCGTGCTCTTCGCCTATTTCCCCTTCAGCAAGCTGGTGCATATGGCCGGCGTCTTCCTCAGTCCCACGCGGAACATGGTGAACAACAGCCGTATGGTGCGCCACGTGAATCCCTGGAACTACCCTGTCACTGTGCATACCTATGAGGAATACGAGGATGATTTCAGGGAGAAAATGAAGATGGCCGGTATCCCGGTGGAAAAGGAGTAGCTATGGCGAAATTTACGGCGAAACCCAACGAACTGTCAAAGATAAACCTCACTCCCCGCCGGAAGGAGTGGATGGATACTCCCGTGGAGATCAGGGAGCATATGTATTGCCACCCGGCGAAGATAAAGGACCTCCAGACGGTGGATTTTTCCCATGCCCGGGAATGGAAGCCCGCCGACGAGGACTGGAAGCTCCCCCAGAACTGGGAGCAGATCGTCCTCGACGGAATGCAGGCTCTTTTGAAGAAGTACCGCTCCTTCCAGGTCTTCATGGACATCTGTGTGCGGTGCGGCGCCTGCGCCGACAAGTGCCACTTCTTCATCGGCACCGGGGACCCCAAGAATATGCCCGTCCTCCGGGCGGAGCTCCTCCGCTCGGTCTACCGGGGGAACTTCACCCTGGCGGGAAAGATCCTGAAGAAAATCAACGGGGCGCGGACCCTCACTCCCGAGGTGATCAAGGAGTGGTGGTACTACTTCTACCAGTGCACCGAATGCCGCCGCTGCTCGGTCTTCTGTCCCTACGGCATCGACCAGGCCGAGATCACCATGATGGGCCGGGAGCTCACCAACCTCCTCGGCCTGCAGATCGGCTGGATCGCGGGACCGGTGGCCGCCTGCTACATGAAAGGCAATCACCTGGGGCTCGAGCCCCACACCATCACCTCCAGCGTCGAGCTCTTCGTCGATGATATCGAGAGCATCACCGGCATCAGGGTGGAGCCCACCTTCAACCGGAAGGGCGCCGAGATCCTCTTCGTCACTCCCTCCGGAGACCTCTTCGCCAACCCCGGCACCTATACGGCGATGGGCTACCTCATGCTGTTCCACGAACTCGGGCTCGACTACACCTGGAGCACCTACGCCTCGGAGGGAGGGAACTTCGGCTTCTTCACCACCAACGAGATGGCGAAGAGGCTCAATGCGAAGATCTACGCCGAGGCGAAGAGGCTGGGGGTCAAATGGATCCTTGGCGGCGAGTGCGGCCATATGTGGAGGGTCCTCCACCAGTACATGGACACCTGGAACGGACCGGCCGATTTCCTCGAAGTCCCCCGATCGCCCCTTACCGGAACGGTGTTCGATAACGCAAAGGCCACCAGGATGGTGCACATTGCGGAATTCACCGCCGACCTCATCCGGAACGGGAAGCTGCAGCTCGACCCGGGCAGGAACGACCATCTGAAGGTGACCTTCCACGACTCCTGTAACACGTCACGGGGAATGGGCATGCTGGAAGAGCCGCGGTATATAATCAGGAACGTCTGTAACCATTTCTATGAGATGCCCGAGGATACCATTCGGGAGAAGACCTTCTGCTGCGGGAGCGGCACGGGTCTGAACGCCTCGGAGAACATGGAGCTGAGGATGAGGGGCGGATTCCCCCGGGCGAATGCCGTGAAATACGTCCGTGAGAAATACGGGGTGAATATGCTTGCCAACATATGCGCCATCGACAGGGCCACCCTTTCCGCCTCCATGGACTACTGGAATCCCGGAGTGCAGGTGTGCGGCGCCCATGAGCTGGTCGCCAATGCCCTGGTCATGAAAGGGGAGAAGGAAAGGACCCAGGATATCCGCCTGGAGCCCCTTCCGGGAGAGGAGGAAACCGAAAATGTATGACAGCGGCAAGATATTGATCGGACTGGTCGTTTTCATCGGCATCGTGGCGTTCCCGTTTCTCTATAACATAGGGACCGCCGTCGGGAAGCCGGAGCCCAGGCTCG
>JADLDZ010000361.1 GCA_020846375.1 Nitrospirales bacterium
CCGGGTATATCTGCCCGGGAATTTCCACCTATCTCATCGGGAAACTCGGCCTCCCGTCCCGCACACGGGCCTACGATCTCGTGGGGGGCGGCTGCGGAGGGGCCATTCCCAACCTCCAGCTCGCTGCGGCGCTGGCAGGAGGGCGGCGCGGCGGGACAGCCCTGAGCATCGCGGTCGAGATCTGCAGCGCCACCTTCCAGATGGGAGATGAGATGAGCCTCATCATCTCCAACGCCCTCTTTGCCGACGGAGCCGCGGCTGCGGTCCTCGGGGACGGGGGCCGTACCGGGGGATACGAGGTGGTCGCCTCCTCCAGTCACTATGCCCCTGAATACCGGGACGATATACGGTATATCCATAAAAAGGGGCAGCTGCACAACCGGCTCTCCCTGCGGCTGCCGGGACTTGTCAAAAGAGCGGTCTCCCGGGTGGTAGAGGAGCTCCTCGGGCCCCTCTCCCTCCGCATCGGAGAGATACGGCACTGGGCGCTGCACCCGGGAGGGGAGAAGATCATCAATGCGGTCAGGGAAGAACTGGGGCTTTCGGAGGAGCAGATCGGCCCGGTCCGCACCGTCCTGTCGGAGTTCGGGAACCTTTCGTCGCCCACTGTGTGGTATGTGCTCGAAGAGATAGAGCGGAGGGGGATAGAGAAAGGAGAGTGGTGCGTCATGCTGGCCTTCGGCGCCGGGCTCTCCGCCCATGCCTGCCTGCTGCGGAAAGGATAGATCCGGTAGCCGCTCCGCGTTCTCCGCGGTGAGAGTTTCTTACGGAAAGAGCGCCCGCTTCTCCCTGATGGATGCCTCGATAAAGGATTTGAACAGGGGATGCGGCTCGATGGGTTTTGACTTGAACTCGGGGTGGAACTGGCACCCCAGAAACCAGGGATGGCCCTTCAGCTCCACGATCTCTACCAGCTCCCCGTCCGGGGAGGTGGCGCTGATCATCAGGCCGTTGTCGCAGAGGATCTCCCTGTATTTATTGTTGAATTCATACCGGTGACGGTGCCTTTCCGATATTTCCCTCCTGCCGTAGGCGCTGAACGCCTTCGTCCCCTCCAGCACGACGGCGGGATAGGCGCCCAGCCTCATGGTGCCTCCCATCTGTGACTCCGCAGTACGTTCTTCAAACCGTCCCGTCCTGTGGTTGTACCACTTTTCCATGAGATAGATGACGGCCTCCTGCGCTTCAGCGTCGAATTCCGTACTGTTCGCAGCGAGATGACAGACATTGCGCGAGAACTCGATCACCGCCGTCTGCATCCCAAGACAGATGCCGAAATAGGGGATCTTCTTTTCGCGGGCATACCGTATCGCCTCGATTTTTCCCTCGATACCCCGGGAGCCGAACCCCCCGGGAACAAGAACGCCGTCCACTTCGGCAAAGAAGTTGTCCGCCCCCTTCGCTTCTATCTCCTCGGAATCGACCCACTGGAAATTAACCCGGGCATTGTTCGCGATGCCTCCGTGGATCAGCGCCTCCGTAAGGCTCTTGTAGGCGTCCTTCAATCCCACATATTTCCCCACGATGGCGATGGTGGTCTGCACCTTCGGCTCCTTAATCCTCGTCACCACCTCATTCCACACGGAGAGATCAGGCTCGGGATGCCCGGTAAGGGACAGCTTCTTATCGAGGAGCCTGTCCAGACCCTCGCTCTTGAAGCAGAGGGGCACCTCGTAGACCGTCTCCACATCCACCGCGGCGATGACAGCGTCCGGGTCGAGGTTGCAGTGCAGGGCGATCTTTCTCTTCACCTCCGCAGACAAAGGCCTGTCCGCCCTGCAGATGAGCACGTCGGGTTGGATACCGATCGCCCGGAGCTCCTTTACGCTGTGCTGGGTGGGCTTGCTCTTCAGCTCTCCCGACGCAGTGATGTAGGGGACAAGGGTGAGATGGACATAGAGGACATTCTCCCTGCCTGCGTCGTACCGGAACTGCCGTATCGCCTCGAGGAAGGGGAGGCTTTCGATATCGCCGACAGTACCCCCGATCTCCACGATGATGATATCGTACTCGTCCGCGGCGGCCGCCTTGATCGCTCTCCGTATCTCGTCGGTGATATGCGGGACTACCTGGACGGTATCTCCCAGGTAGTCTCCCCTCCTCTCCTTGGTAATGACATTGAAGTAGATCTTTCCGGAGGTGTAGTTATTCTCGACGGAGGTTCTGGCGTGGGTAAACCGCTCGTAATGGCCGAGATCCAGGTCTGTTTCGCATCCGTCGTCGGTGACGAACACCTCCCCATGTTCGAAAGGACTGAGGGTCCCGGGATCGACATTGATATAGGGGTCGAGCTTCTGAAGGGTCACCCGCAGGCCCTTCGACTCGAGGAGGGACCCTATCGAGGCCGCGGCAATGCCCTTTCCCAGAGCCGATACGACTCCTCCTGTCACAAAGATGTACTTAGACATTTCTCTACCCTCTCCAGATCTTCAGGGGTGTCCACCCCGATGGTTTCAAACGATGTTTCTGCTACTTTTATGGGAAGGCCGTTCTCCAGAGCCCGCAGCTGTTCCAGTTTCTCGATCCCTTCCAGGCGCGAGGGGGGAAGCTTGGAGAGCCGGAGGAGGGCGTCCTTCCTATAGGCATAAATACCGATATGTTTGAAAAAAAAGGAGGAAGCTGATGCAAGGCCCCCGTCCCGTTCCTCTCGGTGAAAGGGGATCGGTGCCCTCGAAAAATAGAGCGCGAAACCCTCTGCGTTCCTGACCACTTTCACCACATTTGGGTTGGTGATGTCCCCCTCTTCCGTAATCCTCTTCATGAGGGTGCCCAGGGATGCCCTTTCATCGTCCATCACTCCGATGACTTCATCCACCATTTCGGGCGCGATCATCGGCTCGTCCCCCTGTACGTTCACCACCACGTCTGCATCCTGGACCTCATAGCCCGATTCCTGCAGGGTGAGGAGGGTCTCTGCGATTCTGTCAGTACCGGAGGGGTGGTCCGGCGAAGTCATGATTGCCTCTCCCCCGAATCCCTCCACCGTACGAATGATTCTTTCGTCGTCGGTTGCCACCAAGACGCGGCGCACCCGCTTCGCTTTTACTGCTCTTTCATAGACATGCTGGATAAGAGGTCTGTTGAAGAGGGGGCAGAGGGGTTTTCCCGGAAAACGGGTCGAGGCGTAGCGAGCCGGTATAATAACAATAGCGGGCATAACTTTTTTTATGATAACATATTCGAGCGTCCTGATCATTACTTCAGTGCGGGGCAAAATCACTTGATGCTTCGCTTTTTCAGGGAGAGGCATGGAAAAAAACAGAACGATCTTTCATAGGGGATACGGGCTCGCCCTTCTCTCGGGCATCCTCCTCACCGTAAGCTTCCCTTCCTTCAACATCTTTCCCCTTGCCTGGGTTGCACTGGTCCCCCTCCTCCTCTTCCTTTACGACAGCGATACGAAAACCGCTTTCAAGGCAGGCTTCCTCTTCGGCACCGTCTATTTCTTCGGGACCACCTACTGGATCTACCATTCCCTCAATAAGTACGGGAACATTCCCTTCATCCCGAGTCTCTTCATCGTCCTGCTCCTCTGTCTCTACCTCAGCCTGTACCCTGCCGTGTTCTCCTCTCTCTATTCATCTTTCATCAAAAGGATGAATATTCCCTCCCTTTTCCTTGTGCCGGTGCTCTGGACCACCCTCGAATTCTTCCGTTCCTACGCCTTGAGCGGATTTCCCTGGTCCAGCCTTGGGTACAGCCAGTATCTGTTTCAGCCCTTTATCCAGATCGCCGATATGACCGGCGTGTACGGCGTATCCTTTCTCCTTGCGGCGGTAAACGGGGCATTGGTGGACATACTCATGCTGCGGCGCAAACAGAAGGAGCGTCCCCTTGCCTCTTTTCTCCCCACCTACAGCGGGTTGGCTCTCCTCGCCCTCACTCTTATAATGACGTTTGCCTATGGCTTCTATCGTCTGTATCAGCATCGGGAAGGGCATTCCGTTAAAGTCGCGGTCATCCAGGGAAACATAGAACAGGACAAGAAATGGGACCCCGCTTACCAGCAATCGGTCCTCTCCGCCTTCAGGGATCTCTCTCTCGCCGCGGCACGGGAGGCCCCCCACCTGATCGTCTGGCCCGAGACTTCGGTGCCCTTCCTCTATGGGAGCGACAAGGAGCTTACATCCCGCCTCCTCTCCTTTGAGCAGCAACTGAATTCCTACCTCCTTTTCGGAAGCGTCCTTTTCAGGGACAGCGAGTCTGTAAAAGGGTACACGAACAGTGCGATACTCCTTGATAAAAATGGAAATATTACGTACATTTATGATAAAATACATCTCGTACCCTTCGGAGAGTACGTTCCCCTCAAGCCCCTTCTCTTTTTCGTGAACACTCTGGGGGCAGGGATCGGAGACTATGTACCCGGAGAGAGCTATATCAAGGCAGTTACCCCCTTTGGAAGCTTCGGCACTCTCATCTGCTATGAGATTATCTTCCCCGGCCTTGTCAGGAAATTCTTCGTAAAGGGAGGGGACTTCATGGTGACCATAACCAATGATGCGTGGTTCGGGACGACACAGGGTCCGTACCAGCACTTCAGCATGGCGGTCTTCAGGGCCATCGAGAACAGGAAGCCGGTGGTGAGGGCGGCCAATACGGGGATATCCGGCTTTATCGATAGTAATGGAAGAATTATAGGGAAAACAGAGCTTTTCAAGAGGACATACATGACACGCGAGATCAGGACCGACACGAAGGTCTCCGCCTACACCAAGTACGGGGATATCTTTTCCTACTTGAATATCGTATGCTTCCTGCTTTTGCTTGTCGGAAAAAAAAATAGAGACATAGGGAGGAGATGCAATGCTTTTACAGAATGAATTGAAAGAGGATATCGCAAAGGTCAAAGAAAAGGTGCTTGCGCTCAGAGGTTATCTTTGATGTCGCTGCGCTGGAGGAGAACCTTGCAAAAATAGAAAAAGAGCTTTCCTCCGAGGAAGTCTGGTCCTCTCCGGAGAGGATGCGGGGGCTTCAGAAAAGGAAAACGGATATACACGACGCCCTCCGGCCGGTGGAGACCGCCCTGGAAAAAACCCTCTATCTGGAGGAGTCCATCGGGATACTCGGAGAGGAGGAGGGAGACATTTTCCTTGAAGAGATACGGAAGGAGATAGAGGGTCTCAAGCGGGAGACGGAGGAAATAGAGCTGCGTCTTCTTCTCTCGGGAGAGGTGGATAAGAACAACGCCATCGTCACCATTCATCCGGGGGCAGGAGGCACGGAGAGCCAGGACTGGGCACAGATGCTCATGCGTATGTACCTGAGATGGACGGAGCGCCACCGTTTCAAGGTGGAGGTCGCCGACCTGCAGCCGGGCGACGAGGCGGGAGTAAAAAGCGTTACGTTTACCGTAGAGGGCCCCTATGC
>JADLDZ010000362.1 GCA_020846375.1 Nitrospirales bacterium
TGGATCTGAAGAGCGTGGCGGACCGGATCGTCTTCGGGGTCAGTCAGGCGTATTTCGGCGTCCTGCAGGCGAAGAAGAACAGGGATGTCGCGGACGAAGTGGTGGGGCAGTTTCGGCAGCACCTCGAACAGGCGAAGGGGTTCTTTGACGTGGGGTTGAAGCCCCGGTTCGACGTGACCAAGGCGGAAGTGGACCTGAGCAATGCGCGGCTGAGCCTCATCCGCGCGGAGAACGGCCTGCAGCTTGCGTGGGTGTCCCTGCGAAATGCCATGGGAGTGCCCGACGCCCCCGAGTTCGCCCTCTCCGATACCCTCTCGTACCTTCGGTATGACGTCTCCCTCCCCGACGCGGTGGAGAGGGCCTACCGGAACAGGCCCGACCTGCAGGCAGCTCGTACGCGGGTGCTGGCAGCCGGGGACTCCGTGGCGCTTGCCCGCAAGGGGTATTATCCGTCCGTATCGGGCGACGCACAGTACAGTCGTTCGGGGGAGGGGAGCTTCAACGAGGGCTGGAGCGTGGGCGCCACTCTCACGTTTCCCCTGTTCAGCGGGTTCTCGACGCGCTACCAGGTCGAGGAGGCGCAGGCGAGCCTGAAGGTGCTGCGGGCGAACGAGGAGAGCGTGCGGCAGACGGTTCTCCTCGAAATACAGCAGGCGTACCTGAACCTGAAGGAGGCGGAGAACAGCATCGCTACCGCGGAGCTGACGGTGCGGCAGGCGCGCGAAAATCTCGCTATCGCAAACGGCAGGTACGGGGCGGGGGTGGGGAACCCCATCGAAGTGACCGACGCCCTGGTGGCGTACAGTAATGCGCAGACGACATACACCAATGCACTGTTCGATTATAAGGTCTCCTGTGCGAGCCTGGAAAGGGCGATGGGGGGCAAATAATGAGAGGCACACTGAGGGCTGCAGGCTCCTTTCGGGAACCCCCTTCTTTTTTCAAGGGATGGCTCTTCCTGTTGCCGCTGCTCCTGCTCGTTGCCGCGTGCTCCCCGGATAAGAAAGCGAAACAGGAAAAGCCCCGGGCGGTCCCGGTGGTGGCGGCAACAGCAGTACAGAAGGAAATGCCGGTCCAGATCAACGCTATCGGCAACGTGGAAGCGTATTCCACTGTCTCCGTACGGGCGCAGGTGGGAGGGCAGCTTTCCCGTATTTTTTTCAAGGAGGGAGAGGACGTGAACAAGGGGGACCCGCTCTTCACCATCGATCCCCGTCCCTTCGAAGCGTCCTTCCGGCAGGCGGAGGCGGCCCTGGCGAAAGACGCGGCCCAGAGGGAGAACGCGCGCAAGGATGCGCAGCGCTATGAGGAACTGGTAAAAAAAGGATATGTCGCGCGGTCGCAGTACGAGCAGTTCCGCACTGCCGCCGAGGCACTGGATGCCGTCGTAGAAGCCGATACGGCCGCGGTGGAGAGCGCCCGCCTGCAGTTGAGCTACTGTTTCCTCCGCGCGCCTGTCTCCGGGCGCACCGGGCGCCTCCTGGTGTACCAGGGCAACCTCATCAAGGCGAATGACGACAATGCCATGGTGGTGATCAACCAGATCCAGCCGATCAATGTGGCTTTCTCCGTGCCCGAGCAGCAGCTGCCCGAAATCAAGGAATATTCCGCCGGCAGGAAGCTCCGGGTGGATGCCGTCATCGCCCAGGACGCGCTGCATCCCGTAACGGGCGAGCTCACCTTCATCGATAACGCGGTGGACACCACCACCGGGACCATCCGGCTCAAGGCGACTTTCAGGAACAGGGAGAAACGCCTCTGGCCGGGCCAGTTCGTCAATGTGGTCCTCCGGCTTACTGTCCAGCCCGATGCGGTGGTCGTCCCCACGCCCGCGGTGCTGACAGGGCAGCAGGGCCAGTACATCTTTGTCATAAAGTCTGATTCCACCGTGGAATCGCGCCCTGTGGAGGTGAGCAGGACCCTCGGGAGCGAGACCGTGATCGGGAGGGGGGTCAGACCCGGCGAACGGGTGGTGACCGATGGGCAGTCGAGGCTCGTCCCCGGCGCGACAGTGGAGGTGAAAGCGGCCCCCGGCGGGGAAAAGGCAAAGGGATGAGCATAGCGGAGCTTTTCATACGCCGCCCTGTCATGACGACCCTCGTCATGCTGGCGATTCTGCTCTTCGGCATCGTGGGCTATAAGTACCTGCCGGTGAGCGACCTCCCCAACGTTGACTTCCCCACCATACTGGTGACTGCCGGCCTCCCGGGTGCGAGCCCCGAGACCATGGCTTCCGCAGTGGCAACCCCCCTGGAGAGGCAGTTTTCCACCATTGCGGGGCTCGATTCCATGACCTCCACCAACGCGTTGGGGAGCACCCAGATCACCCTCCAGTTCACTCTGGAAAGGAGTATCGACGCCGCGGCGCAGGATGTGCAGGCAATGATCGCCAGGGCCGAGCGACAGCTCCCGTCGGATATGCCCAGCCCCCCTTCCTACCGGAAGGTGAACCCTGCGGACCAGCCTGTTCTTTACATTGCGCTCAGCTCGCCCACCCTCCCCCTTTCGGAGGTGAACGAGTATGCGGACACGCGCGTCGCCCAGCGCATCTCCATGGTGAGCGGGGTGGCGCAGGTGCAGGTCTTCGGTACCCAGAAATACGCGGTGAGGGCGCAGCTCGACCCCGACGTGCTCGCCTCACGGGGGATCGGGATCGACGAGGTCTCGGCTGCCGTGCAGAAGGGGAACGTCAACCTGCCCACCGGGGCACTGGACGGAACGCATCGGGCCTACACCATTCAGACCGGCGGACAGTTGTACGATGCCGCGGCATACCGGCCCCTTATCGTGGCATACCGCAATGGTGCGCCTATCCGGCTGCAGGAACTGGGCAGAGTGGTGGACAGCGTGGAGGACAACAAGGTGGCGAGCTGGTACAATGACACACGGGCCATCATCCTCGCCATCCAGCGGCAGCCGGGGACCAACACCATCGAGGTGGTGGATTCCATCAGGGCACTCCTGCCCGCCTTCCGCGCCCAGATGCCCGCTTCGGTCACTCTCAGCATCCTCTATGACCGTTCGGTGTCCATCCGGGAATCGGTCAGCGACGTCAAGTTCACCCTGGTACTGACGATCTGCCTGGTGGTGCTGGTCATCTTTCTCTTCCTGCGCAACCTCTCCGCCACCATCATCCCGAGCCTTGCGCTCCCCATGTCCATTGTGGGCACCTTCGCCGTCATGTACCTCATGGGGTTCAGTATCGACAACCTCTCCCTGATGGCGTTGACCCTTTCGGTAGGGTTTGTGGTGGACGATGCCATCGTCATGCTCGAAAACATAGTCCGCCATATGGAGCAGGGGGAAGGAGTCATGGAAGCGGCACTCAGAGGCTCCCGGGAGATCGGGTTTACCATCGTGTCCATGACGATCTCCCTGGTGGCGGTCTTCATCCCCGTCCTTTTCATGCAAGGGATACTCGGGCGGCTGCTCCATGAGTTCGCCGTCACCATCAGCATGGCGATCCTGATCTCGGGCTTCATCTCCCTGAGCCTGACCCCCATGCTCTGCAGCAGGTTCCTCAAGCCGCACGGCAAGGAACGCCATGGCCGCCTGTACCGCCTCATGGAGAAGGTTTTCGACGGGATGCTTGCCCTGTACCGCCGGAGCCTCTCCGAAGTGCTCCGCTTCCGGCGCACGGTCCTGGTGATCTCCCTGGCGCTCCTCGTCCTTACGATCTACCTCTTCGGGAAGATCCCCATGGGTTTTCTCCCCACCGAGGACACCGGCCAGATCTTCGCCTTTACCGAGGCGCAGCAGGGCATCTCCTTCGAGGATATGGTCCGGCACCAGCGGGCATTGGCCGCCATCATACGGCAGGACCCGAATGTGGAGTCCTTCATGTCGAGTGTGGGCGCCGGGGGGTCGAGCCAGTCGGGCAATACCGGCCGGATATTCATCCGCCTGAAGCCCCGCTCCCAGCGCCGCCTGAGCGCCGACCAGATCATCCAGGAGCTGCGGCCCAGGCTGGCCGTCGTGCCGGGGATACGGATCTTCATGCAGAACCTCCCGCCCATCCGCATCGGCGGCCAGCTTACCAAGAGCCAGTACCAGTTCACGGTGCAGGGCACCGATACTGCTGAGCTGTACCGGCATGCCGCGGAGCTGGAAGGCAGGATGCGGGAGCTCCCGCAGCTTCAGGATGTCACCAGCGACCTCCAGATCAGGAACCCTCAGGTCAATGTGGAGATACGCCGCGACCAGGCATCCGCCCTCGGCATCACCGCCGAGCAGATCGAGGAGGCCCTGTATACGGCGTACGGCTCCCGCCAGATTTCGACAATCTATGCTCCCAACAACCAGTACCGGGTCATCATGGAGCTGTTGCCCGAATACCAGATGGACCCCTCCGCCCTGTCCCGCCTCTATGTGCGCTCCTCGTCCGACCAACTGGTGCCGCTCAACGCGGTGGCGAAATTGACGAAGGGGGTGGGACCCCTGTCGGTGAACCATCTGGGGCAGCTCCCCGCGGTCACCCTCTCTTTCAATCTCAGGCCGGGCATTGCGCTGGGAGAGGCGGTATCCCTTGTTGAAAGGCTGGCCCGTGATACCCTTCCGCAGAGCCTCAGCACCAGCTTCCAGGGAGCCGCACAGGCTTTCCAGTCCTCCACCAAGGGGCTGTTCATTCTGCTGCTGGTGGCGATCCTGGTCATCTACATCGTGCTGGGGATCCTCTACGAGAGCTTCATTCACCCCCTCACCATCCTCTCGGGGCTTCCGTCAGCGGGGTTCGGGGCCCTCATCACGCTGATGCTCTTCGGCAAAGACCTGAA
>JADLDZ010000363.1 GCA_020846375.1 Nitrospirales bacterium
ACGGCTGCCCCTTCCCGCTTCCTTGTCCTCCTTGCCGTAATTGTTGCGGGGGCGCTCCTTTCCATGGGACTTGCGACGGTCCTGCTGAAGACGGCGGTTTCCCGGCTCAGGGAGGAAAGCGGGAAGAACGAGACGACCATCGTCGGCCTTTCAAAGAAGATCAACGAAATAAAGAAGTACGAGAGGCTGAACAAGGAGCTCGAGCAGAGGAGCGGCATCATCGAGGTCCTGCGGAAGAACCAGGCGGTTCCGGTGCGGATCCTGGACGAGGTGAGCCGTGTGCTCGCCGAGGGGGTCTGGCTGAGCTCCCTTTCCTATAAGGACAGCGCCGTGGCCCTGGAAGGACATGCCTTCACCAACAGCGATCTCGTCGCCTATGTGAGCAGCCTGAAGAGACTGACGAGCATCTCCGATGTATACCTGGAGGAGTCCCGTGAGGTGGAAGTGGAGACGACACGCGTGTACCGGTTCAAGCTCGCTTTCCGGGTGAAGGGGTAGCCGATGGATCTCAGGCTGAATTTCAGCATCGAGCTCCTCACCCCGACGCAAAGAATCCTGTTGCTTGCACTTCCTCCCGTGCTCATCGTCGCCCTGTCCGTCTCTTTCCTCATCATGCCTCTTCTTGACGAGAGGACGAAGTTGAAGGCTGAGGTGGACCGGCAGAGGGATGAGATCGCATCGCTCCGGCAGAATGCCGTCCGCCTGCCCGCCCTGATCTCCCGGAACAAGCTGCTGACGAACAGGCTTCTTGCCCTGCAGATGCAGCTCCCTGAAGAGAAAGAAGTGTCGGGCCTGCTGAAGCAGGTGTCGGAGCTGGGGATCAAATCGGGGCTGCAGGTCGTGCTCTGGAAGCCGAAGGAAAGGAGCGTCCATGCCAGCAAAGAGGTGTACGAAATCCCGGTGGAGGTGGAGATGCGCGGAACCTACCATCATTTCGGGGAGTTCTTCAGCAGTGTGACGAAGATGAGCAGGGTGGTCAACCTGGCGAATATAACGATGAAGGGCGGAGACCCGAAGAGCACCCGGGACGCCTCCCTTTTGCAGGCCGGTTTCAATGCCGTCACCTACGCCCTGATCCCCGAATCGGAGAGGCGGGAACTGGAGAGGAAAGAAAAAGAGAAAATGGATAAGGAGAAGAAATGAGTCGGACGTCCGTGACGGTGCTTTCCCTCATATGCGTGGCCTTCTTCTCCTCTCCCGTCCTGTCGGACGCGGGGGTCTCCCCGCCCGCCTTGGTAACGCCCGGAAAAACACCTGAAAAAGCAAAAGAAGAGGGCCTCGCCGGCCCCTATGACTACACTGCGAAAGGCAGGAGGGACCCCTTCGCTCCCCTCATCCGGCAGGCGGAACAGGAAAAGAAGAGAGTCCTTGCGCCCATCGAGAGATATACCATAGGCGAAGTGACGCTGGCGGCCGTACTGTGGTCCGGCAAGGGATACTACGCGGTGGTGGCCCTTCCGGACGGCAAATCCTATACCCTGAGGGAGGGCATGAGGCTCGGCCCGAACGGGGGAAAGGTGCTCAGGATCTCACAGGATTCCGTGGTCATCCGGGAGCGGATCAGGGACTACAGAGGCACTGTCAGCCCGAAAGATACTACTTTAAAGCTCCGCAGGGAGGAAGAGGGGTGAAAATGGAGGGGGAAATAGAAAGGATGCGGCTGAATATACATTTTCCTGTGCTGCTTCTCATGCTGGTGCTGCTCTGTACCTCCGCATATGCAATAGAAGACGGCGGCAAGGAAAAGACCCGGGAGATTACCGCTCTCGAAGTACTGGACAATGCCGTCGCCGTAACGGTCGATGGACCGATCAGCTATACGGTGCACCGTCCCGGCGACCCATTCAGGGTTTTCGTGGACCTTGAGGGTGTTTCCCTGGGGCGGTTCAGGGAGAAGATCTTCTCCGACAGGGCGGGGATCACCGAAGTGGCCCCGACACAGGTCCAGTCCCCGACCGTGCTTGCCCGGCTGAACATTCTTCTGCAATCTCCCTCCACGGTTGTTCCCGAAGTAAAGGGGAACCAGCTCGTCCTCCATGTACAGAACGAACAGCGGGGGGCGGCTGTCCCGGACGGACCGCGCGCCGCCCAGGGAGCAGTGCCCGCGGTGGAGGGCGCCCCGGCCGGCGCGGCAGAGGAGGAAGGGGACTCCGATGACGAGGACGACGATAGCGCGGAACGGATCACCGCGGTCCTCCTGAATAAAACGGCCAGGGGAATGGAGATCATCATCAGGGGTGACGGCACCCTGCCCGACCCTTCCGTTTTTGAAGCCGAGAAGAGGCTGATAATCGATATCCCCGGGGTGACCATGGCGGCGTCCCTACCCACGGTGCCTGCCCCCCCGGTACGGGACATCAGATACCGGGAGCAGGAGAGCGGGCTCAGGATCACCATCGAGCTGACGGGAGCTCTCAACAAGGAGATCGTGACCATCGACGATGAGCTGCGGGTTTCCCTGTACGCCAAGGGAGCGGAGGGAGAAAAGCATGAAGCTGCGTCCGGCGCGCCCCGCACCGGTTTCTTCAAGATGGGGGAAGAGGGAAAGGGAGGTGCACGCCTGATCTCCCTCGATTTCCAGGACGCTGACATTATCCCCATCCTGCGGCTGTTGAGCGATGTGAGCGGCTACAATATCGTCGTCCACCCCGATGTGAAGGGAAGGATCACCATGAAGCTGCTGAACGTCCCGTGGGACCAGGCGCTGGACCTCATCCTGAGGACCTTCAACCTCGAAAAGGTGGTGGAGGGGAATGTGATCCGCATCGCCACCGTGAAGTCGTTTCAGGAGGAGAGGAAGACCCTTGCGGAAACGCGGGAGGTGTTCGGGAAGGCGGAGGAGATCGTTACACGGATACTGGTCGTGAATTATGCCAACGTGGAAAAGGTCAGGGACTCCCTGGAAAAGGCGAAGATCCTTTCCCCCCGGGGAAGTCTGGGCACCGATACGAGGACCCGCTCCCTCATTTTAAAGGACATCCCCTCGGTACTGGAAGAGGTCCAGCGGATTGTCGCGGATCTCGACAAGCCGACGCCGCAGGTGCTGATCGAGGCGAGGATCGTAGAGGTGAATACGAACTTCTCGAGGAGCCTCGGTGTGGAATGGGGCGCCGGCATTTCCTCCTCCAACCGGCTGACTACGGCGAGCGGCTCCATCACCGGTTCATCGGTAACGGGCGGGAGTCCTTCCAATACCACCATGATCAACCTTCCGGCGACCACTTCCGGATCGGCGGTGCCGACCAGTGCGATCACCATCGGGTATCTGAACGCGGCGCAGACACTCGGGCTGGACCTGCGCCTCTCCGCCATCGAGGCCATAGGAAAGGCGAAGCTCCTTTCCACCCCGAAGATCATGACCCTCGAAAACGAGCAGGCGCTCATACGGCACGGCAAGAAGATCCCGGTCACCACGCCCGGCACGACACAGGGCACCTTTACCACCGTGTATATCGATGCCAATCTGAAGCTGGTGGTGACGCCGCAGGTAGCCCCCGACGGGACGGTTCTCCTCAAACTGGAAGTGCACAAGGACGAGCCTGATTTCAACAGGACGGATACCCTCGGCAACCCCGCAATCGATACCCGCGCGGCATCGACCCAGGTGCTGGTGAAGGACAGCGAGACGGTGGTCATCGGCGGTATCCTGAAGGGCTCCGAAACCTCCGACGACTCGAAAGTGCCCGGTATCGCCGATATACCGCTTTTGGGTGCGCTTTTCAAGAAGCAGACGAAGGAGGCGACGTCCGAGGAGCTGCTCATATTTATTACTCCGCGCATTGTGAAATAGCATACGACGCATGACAGGTTTTCTTTTGCGGATGCGAAAGTTGCATCGAAGGAGAAAGGCGAAAGGATGAAGGAGGAATAGATGAAGAAGAGCCGTGCCGTGTCTTTGCTGCTGCTACTGTGTCTTGCCGCTCTTTCAGGGTGCGGAGGCGGGGGCAATTCCGCGCCGTCGGGGTCAACCCTGACCATCAACCCCGCGGAAATCACCACAACGGATGCGTCTTCCAGTACGTCGTGGACGACGCAGTTCTATACGATTTCCCTGAAGAATGCAGAGGGGCAATCCCTCGGCAATACGAAGGTCACCATCACCTTCCCCTATGCCGTCCCCTCCTCCTATGGAGTGGTCCAGCTTTATGACGGCGACACCCCGGTGAACTCCCCCCTCGATGTAGAAACGGACGACTTCGGGGTCTATTATCTCCGGCTGGATATGCAGTCCGGCGGGGGCTTGTCGTACTCCGGGGACCTTGAAGCCCGCTCCGGGGATGCCTTTGCCAACTCGAAAATTACCGTGAGCAGCACGTCCGGCGACACCCAGGGCGAGTAATCAAAGAAGAGGAGCCCCATGATGATGAAGAGCAGAAGGCTGCATAGAAGAGAACGGAAAGTGAAGACGGCAGGCGGCAGGCGGTATTCCTCAGCCGTCCTGCTTCTGATCTGCAGTGTGCTTTTATTTGCCCTGGCCGGCTGTTCGGGCAATGATACCACGGGGACGGTGATCGGGCAGGAGACCTCCAGCGGGAAGATCCGGCTCGCCAAACTGGAGGGGGACGCCATCGCCGTATCCACCGCCTCCGGCGATCAACAGAACCCCCATGTCATCTATCTGGCCGACAAGAACCTCTGGTTCTCCGTCTATGAGGACTGGAGCAGCACCACTACGGGCTCCGATATCAAGGCGAAATTCATCGACAGCAACGGAACCCTCTGCGGGAGCGAAATAACCGTAAGCAACTCGTCGGGGAATCAGACGGTGCCCCGGGCTGCCTACAAATCGGGGAGGATCGTGCTCGCCTGGCAAGATACCCGCTCGACCGCCAATGTGAGCGGTTTCGTCTATTACCGGGATATCACCGTCTCCAGCCTCGATGCGAGCTGCTCGAATCCCTCGCTGGGGACCGAGACTGCGGTAACGTATGAGGACGACGATCTCACGGCCGGGGGGATTCAGACGCTGGTCAGCTCCCGGACAGCCCCCAAGATCACCTATGACAGCGTGAGCGACAGGTTCCTGCTGGCCTGGGTGGAGTCCCGTACCACACGGAAGACGAGCAAGTTTCAACCGTTCTCCCTGAATCTGACGGAGCCGTCCCTCGCTTTCGGGGATACGCAGTTCGTCGGGTACGCGGCGCTGC
>JADLDZ010000364.1 GCA_020846375.1 Nitrospirales bacterium
CCGGCAGGGAATACCGTCTGTACCCTCTCCCGCCTGTGCGGCCCCGCATTGTTCCTGTGTCATTTCCTCCGACCTTCAGGCATGACTGTACCACTCTCATACGCAACCTCCTCTGCACTGATGATTGAGGCGTCAAAGACGCCACTGCCATGGAGGGGAGAATTCATCGCGGGAAATATCCTGGCTCTGCAGGTCTCCGGCAGTCGCCGGCGATTCGCAATCGGTTGTGTATGAGGTATGCTGCGGTGCGAAGAGAGAAAACGAGAAAGGAGAGAGACGCAGGATGAGAATGAGCAGTGCTCCACCCCCACTGCTTTATAAATATCCTGCTTAATAAGTACCACAGAACATTTCCTGAGTCAAGAAGAGGAAAAGGTAAAGATTCGGACTCCCTCAGGAAAAGACAAGAAACAGGAACAGGGTTATGCCCGTCCCCAGTACGGCGCCGAAGGCCACCTCCAGCAGGCTGTGCGCACGGACCGTCACCCTGCTCTGCGCAATAAGTGCAGCCAGCACGAAAGAGAGCAGGGAAACAGCGAAGTTTTCCGTACTGTAGGTGACGGCAATCCAGAAAGAAAATGCCAGGGCGGCATGCCCGCTCGGCATGCCGCCGCGCAGGGGGTGTCCCTTCCCGAAAGAGGACTTCAGTACGATTACGAAAATGAGCACCAGGATCGCGGAAATGAGGGTGACCTCTTCCCGCGAGTGCTTGGCGATGTAGATTCCCCTGTCGAACACCTCACGGAAATAGGGGAAGAGGATGATGTAGCCGATGACAGCGGCTCCGAAGGCGGTGATGAGGACCGCACCCGCTGCGACATCCTTTGCGATCCTCGCCGCCTCCTTGTGCTCAGGGGAAAGCAGGTCCACCACATATTCGATGGCGGTGTTGATCATTTCGGCGAGCAGCACGAGGATGACCGCTATGGAAATGACGAGAAAGTCGGTCCTTGATACCCCGAGGATATAGCTCAGGAGCAGAATCAGTGCGGCGGAATAGAGGTGATACCGGACGTGGCGTTGGGTCCTCGCCGCAAAGAGGATCCCCTCGATGGCGTAATTGGCGCTGTCTACCCATCGCTTCAGCAGCATAGAGCCTCCGCAAGCTCCATCTCCCTTCTCCTCATCCGCACCGCTTCATATCCGCCCCTTTCATGATCATACCCGAACAGGTGCAGAAGTCCGTGGACAAGCAGGCGCACGATCTCGTCGTACAGGGAGACCCCATACTCTTCCGCCTGTCTGCGGGCCTGGGGGAGACTGATCACGATATCACCGAGAGGGAAGGCAGCCACTCCTTCGGCTCCCTCCCGGCACGGGCACCCTCTCTCCCCCTGCGGTGCACGCATCCCCGGCTGTTCCCCGGCCGCTTCCGCCTGCGGAAAGGAGAGGACATCGGTAGTCCTGTCAATGCCCCGGTATACGCGATTCAAACGGCGCATTCTCCTGTCGTTGACGAAAAGGATACTGAGCTCGACCGAAGCAGACCCAGGGGACGGAAGGGAAAGGATCCCGGCCCTCTTTCTGCCCGGCTTCCTACTGCTTTCTTTCCGTATCAGACAGGAGAGGGCCTTCCTGGCCAGCCTCTCGATTCTCCGGCAGTTTATCCTTATCAATCGCTGATTGTTCCTTATGGTAACTTCCATAGTCTCGTCCCGCCACCCCCGTCGGAATCCTTTCCGAAGTATGCCTGCCCGCGCCCGCTTCCGCTGCAAACCTGTCCGGCTTGTGGGCCATTCCCTTCAGCTGGAGCTCCGGATATTCGATCCTCCGGTGGAAAATGCTGGTGAGAATATACGTGAACCTCTTCTTGATTTCCGACATGTCCTTGAGAGTAAGCTCGCAGTCGTCGATCTGCCCGTCCAGGAAAATATTGTTGATGATCTTTTCCACGAGAGCCACGATCCTTGCAGGCGTCGGGTCGGTAAGGGTGTGGGAGGCAGCTTCCACCGCATCGGCCATCATGACAAGGGCGGCCACCCGGGTCTGCGGTCGCGGACCGGGGTAGCGGTAGCTGGCCTGTGATGGGATGACGTCGGAGCCCTCCTGTTCGATCGCCTTCTGGAAAAAATAAACGATGAGGCTGGTGCCGTGGTGCTGCTGTATGATGTCGGTCACCGAGCTGGGGAATTTGTATTGTTTCGCCAGCTCCACGCCCTCTTTTACATGGTTGGTCAGGATCATGCCGCTCATATGGGGAGCCAGCTTCTCGTGCTTGCTGGCACCGCCCCGCTGGTTCTCCACAAAGTAGTCCGACATCTTTATCTTTCCGATGTCGTGATAGTAGGCGGAAACCCGTGCGAGGAGTGGGTTGGCTCCCACCGCCTCGGCAGCGGACTCCGCCAGATTTCCCACGATCACACTGTGATGATAGGTGCCCGGCGCCGCGATTATCAGGGAGCGCATGAGCGGATGGTCCAGATCCAGCAGCTCGATCAGGCTGATGTCCGTTGCGATTCCGAAAAAGTACTCGATCGCCGGGAGGATAAAGGAGATGAGAGCCGCGACATTGAGGCCGCACATGGCGGCAAAGAGGAAGGCGGAAGGGGAAGCCGGGGAGAAGAAGTCCCCTCCGGAGAGCAGGATGACGCCGGCGATGGCGACATTCACCCCGCTGACATACAAGCCGCCTTTGATAAGAGCGGAGCGTTTCTTGCAGCGGATCACGCTGAAAGCGGCAGTCAGGCTCCCGATGAATGCATAGAACGGATAGAAGGGGTTGGAAAGCCATATCCCGGTGAGAAGGCTGATGATGAAAGAGAAGATAATGGCGGCGTGGAAATCGAAAATGAGGGCGACAAGCATGGCCCCGAGGGGGATGGGGATTCCATAAATGAAAGACTTGTCGTCGGGAAAGGCAAGTCCCCGCTGGAGGCCCGAAAGCAGGAACTCGAAAACCCGCCCCACAAGGAGCGTCCCCACGACCAATGCCCCCAGGAGGAGCAGCATCTTGTAGTTTTTGAGGTACGCAGGCTTGTAGCGCCGTATATCCTTATAGAAGATGAGCAGGAGGATGACGGTGAGAAGAAAGCTTCCGGCAAACTGATCGACCCCCACCCTGCCCTGAATGACCAGGGCAGCTATGAGACCCAGGAGCACCAGTACACAGACCCGTGCAATATCGTCCCGATGTGCCTGCCGGTACTCCCTGATGCGCTCGCCGAGGGGTTTCGACTTTCGTACCGCGCCGCTACTCTTCTGCATTCCGTTTTTCATATTTCTCGTACGCGCGGACGACGGCCTGCACCAGTCGGTGGCGCACCACGTCCCTCTCGGAAAAATGAACAATCCTGATCCCCTCTACGTCGCTGAGGACGCGGATGGCTTCCACCAGGCCCGACATCCTGCCCGCCGGGAGGTCGATCTGGGTCACATCACCGGTGATGACGGTTTTCGACCCGAAGCCGAGCCGTGTAAGGTACATCTTCATCTGCTCCGAAGTCGTATTCTGCGCCTCGTCGAGAATGACGAAGGAATCGTTCAGCGTCCTCCCCCTCATGAAGG
>JADLDZ010000365.1 GCA_020846375.1 Nitrospirales bacterium
TAAGAGCCTATTTCAGTAGGTCTGTAGCCCTCCATGTAATGATGCCGCAGGCAAGGTGCAGCATTGCTAAGAACGTGTCCGCTCTTTTTTCCCAACGTATCAATAAACGCCTGAAGCGGTTTAGCCAACTGTGCGTGCGCTCCACCACCCATCGGCGCGCCTTATGACGAGCAGTACGTTGTATCTCCTTTGCTTCCTCTCCCCGTGAGCGAATGTGAGCCGTAAATTTAAACTCCTCTGCAAGGCCCCACACCTCATCATAATCATACCCCGTGTCCAAACAAAGACCCTGGGGCTTTCTGCTGGTAGGCTCAGGGCGATCCACCTCAATACTCTCTAACGTCTGCCGCAGCATTTTCATGTCGTGCCGATTGGCCCCATCAATGACAACCGCTATCGGGACGCCTTGTGCCTCGGTCAGAAGACTTCTCTTTACCCCTCCTTTTGCCCGATCCGTCGGATTTGCCCCTGTTTTTTTCCCCTCCCAGCGGGGCTTTTGCCATCGCCCCATCCAGTGAGCACCACCGCCAGTCGATTCCCTTCATTTCGTCATACTCCAGGAGCCCTTGACGCCAGAACTCCTCAAACACTCCCGCTTCGGTCCATTCCCTGAATCTCCGGTATGCCGAACTGCAGGAACAAATCCCCGTGGCATCCAAGGAGTTCCACTGCGCTCCCGTCCTCAAAACAAAGAGTATCGCGTTCATCGCGCTGCGGGCCGGAACAGGGGGATTATGACATCCCAGCGGATGCGGCTTCCTGGGCGGCAGTAACGGTTCCATCTTCTCCCATAATTCATCGGGAATTCTCCATTTGTCTCCTTTCTGTAATAAACCCATACTTCTCACCTCTTTCAGCACTCTCACCTCTACCTCTTATTGTCCCATATTTGATAGACCTACTGAAATAGGCTCTAAGAACTCACACATGTCATTCCCTCGAAAATGGTGTTGTATGCCGTCATCCCGGCCCAGCCCGGGATCCTTCCGAAGAAAGATTCCCGACAAGCGGGAATGACAGACAAAAGGAAATGATAAACTCCTCTTGCATGTTCCCTTGTGAGCCATAAGCTCATGGGGATTCTCGCAAGCGGTACGGAGCCTGCCCTTCCGGAATGACAGACGAGGACAGGAGCTGGCTTTCCTTATGACCTTCTTAGTAACTCCCCCTCACCCCCTCTTACCCTAAGAGGGGGAATGAAGAGAGGGGATACGGTCTCCTCCCCCTTGAGAAGAAGGGGAAAGCAGACCTTCCTCACCGAGAAGAAAGGGAATACAGACCCCTCCCTTGGGGAAAAGAAGAGTCCGGGAATCTACTCCTCCCCTTAGGGTAAGGGAGGCCGGGAGGGGTTACTCAGCAGGGGCGTTGCCTTCCCCTTCTTACTTGCATTCCAAAGGAGTTAAAGGAGGGCTTCGATCTCTTTCATGATGGCCGGCTCCGCCCACTCCTGGCCGCCGTAGTAGATTTTTGCGATGTTCCCTTTCTTATCGATGAGAAAAGTGGTGGGGATCATGAAGACTTTGTAAAGGCTCCTCGATACCTGGCTGTTGGAGTCCAGCAGCACCGGGAAGTGCATGGGGTTCTCCTTCATGAAGTCTTTCACGTTCGCCAGCGTTCTGTCCGTCGAAACGGCAAGAATGGCAAAGGGCTTCCCCTTCATCTTCCTGCTCAGCGCGTTCATACCGGGGATCTCCTCGCGGCAGGGGGGGCAATAGGTAGCCCAGAAATTCAGCAGCACCACTTTCCCCTTGTACGAAGCCAGGGAGACCATCGTCCCGCTCACATCCTTCAGCATGAAATCCGCCGCCTTCCGCCCCCTGGCGCCGTCAGCGGCAAAAGGGGACGGCAGCTCCGCTGCGGCAGCGGCGAAGGGCAGGCAGCAGGAAGCAACAAGAAGAAAGAGGATCAGGAGCGCGTACTGCAGCCCGGTGCGCACTCCCTGTCCGGCGTCTTCAGATGATTCCCGCATTCTTCAGCACTCCTTCCAGCTTCTCCCTGTTCGCAGCGGACATCTCGCACAGCGGCAGCCTGAGCTCCCCCGTGATCCTGCCCATGAGCGCCACCGCCGTCTTCACCGGAATGGGATTCGTCTCGATGAACATGGCGGCATTGACGGGCTCCAGCTTGTAATGGAGTTCCCTCGCCTTTGCGATGTCCCCTCTCTCCCAGGCGTTGAACATCTCGGCGGAATCCCGTGGCGACACATTGGCGGTGACGGAGATGGCTCCCCTGCCGCCGAGGCAAAGCATCGGCAGTGTCGTAAAGTCGTCTCCCGAGACGACCGCAAGCCTGTCCCCACAGAGGCGGATCAGCTCGCTGGCCTGCTTCATATCCCCCGTGGCCTCCTTGATCCCCACCACATTCCTGACTTCAGCAAGGCGGGCGACGGTAGCGGGGAGGAGGTTGACCGCGGTCCTGCCGGGCACGTTATAGAGGACGAGGGGGATAGCCACCGCCTCGGCAATGGCCTTATAGTGGCGGTACAGGCCTTCCTGTGTCGGTTTATTGTAATAGGGGGTGACGATCAGCGCCCCATCTGCGCCCAGTTCCTTCGCCCTTTTCGTCAGATCAATGGCCTCATCCGTCGCATTGGCCCCGGTACCCGCAATGACAGGGATGCGCTTGTTCACCGCTTCGACCGCAACCTCGATGACGCGGTAGTGCTCCTCGAAGGAGAGGGTGGACGCCTCACCCGTGGTGCCGCAGGGGACGATACCGTGCGTACCCTGGGCGATGTGCCATTCGATGAGGTCTCCGTAGGCCTTTTCGTCAAATTCGCCGTTCCTGAAGGGTGTCACCAGTGCAACTATAGAGCCCTTGAACATTCTGACCTCCTGTGTAGTAGGGTGCACAGGCACCCTAGTAAAGGAATTGCAGGCCCGCCCTGTAGCGGTCGCCCGATTTCATGCTCCACTGGACAACGGCGATTCTCGGGGTGGAGGGATCTTTCCCGCTTTTCACTATAATAACCTGTCCCGGTTCCAAAGCACAATCAGTAATGACGCCCATTCCCGAGGAACCGGCGTCCACGGCCTCGCCCGGCCGGAAGGTCTTGATGCACTCCCCGTGGAGCGCGTATTCGAAGGCGGCGGCGCCGGAGAGCCGCGGCTCCTTCCTCCTCTCTCCCTCCTTCTCCGTCAAATGCCCACCCTCCCCGTAAAGACCTCTGCCGCGGGTCCGGTCATGAAAACATGGTTGTCCTCCGCCCATTCGATGACGAGGTCTCCGCGGGCAAGATGGAGGGTTACCTTCCTTTCCGTGAGGCCTTTCAGCATCGCCGCCACCCCCGCAGCCGAGGCCCCGGTGCCGCAGGAGAGCGTCATCCCGGCTCCCCTTTCCCAGACCCGCATGTCCATTTCGTTCCTCCCCCGCACCCTGACGAATTCGACATTGGTCCTCCGCGGGAAGAGGGGATGCGTCTCGATCTCCGGCCCGTAGGTCTCAAGGGGGAACTCTTCCACTGCCCCGTCCAGGAAAGCCACTGCATGGGGGTTGCCCATGGAGACGAAGGTCAGCCTGAACTCCCGGTCCTTTACCTGCAGGGGGAAATCGATCACCGGCGGCGCGGCATCCACCCTGACCGGGATCCTGACGGGGTCGAGGACCGGCTCTCCCATATCCACCTTCACCAGGCCGCCGCCCACCCTCTCCGGCCTGATGATGCCCGCAAGGGTCTCCACCTCCAGGACATCCTTTGTGGAGAGTTCCCTGTCCCAGACGTACCGGGCAAAGCAGCGGATCCCGTTGCCGCACATCTCCACTTCGCCGCCGTCCGCATTGAAGATAAGCATCCTGAAATCGGCGACGGACGAGGGGAAGAGCAGCAGGAGTTGGTCGAACCCGATGCCGGACCTCCTGTCTCCGAGCCTCTGCGCCAGGGACGGCAGGTCCACGGAGAGGAAACGGTCTTCGTCCCTGCAGTCGATAAGGACAAAATCATTCCCGAGGCCGTGCATCTTCGTAAAGGCGATTTCCATTCGTACGAAACCCTCTCTCCGTATTTTCGTGTACGCTTACAGGAAGTCCGGGAGGCTCTCTCCCCGCACCAGGTCGCTGTATGTCTCCCTCTTACGGACAAGGGAAAACTCATCTCCCCTGACCATGACCTCCGCGATGCGGGGCCGGCTGTTATAGTTGGACGCCATGGTAGAACCGTATGCCCCGGCGCTCATCACCGCGAGATACTCCCCCGCCCTGACCGCGGGGATCTCCCTGTCTTTCGCGAGGAAGTCCCCGGACTCGCAGATGGGACCCACGATATCGGCCACAATCGTCTTCCTGCGGCTCTTCACCACGGGCCGGATGTGGTGGTAGGCGCCGTAGATGGAGGGCCGGATGAGATCGTTCATCCCCGCATCCACGATCACGAACTCCTTTTCCTCTCCCCTCTTGAGATAGAGTGCTTTGGTGACGAGGATCCCCGCATTCCCGACAATGGACCGGCCCGGCTCCATGATGACCGTTACCTTCCTGCCTTCCAGCAGAGGAAGGATGCTCCCGGCGAGCTGCGCGGGAGGAGGCGGCGTCTCGTCGTTGTAGGTGATGCCGAGCCCTCCCCCGATGTCGAGGTAGCTGATGGAGATCCCCTGCTTCGCCAATGTATCCACCAGGCGCAGGATCCTCTTCAGGGCGTCCACGAAGGGCGACACCTTGGTGAGCTGAGAGCCGATATGCTTATGGATGCCGATCACCGAGACATTCGCGAGCTTCCGGGCGATCCGGTAGTGATCGAGGGCCTCTTCGATCGGGATCCCGAACTTGTGCTTCTTCAGCCCGGTGGAAATATAGGGATGGGTCTGGGGATCGATATCAGGGTTGATCCGCAGGGCGATGGGGGCCTTTACTCTCATCTCTCCCGCGATCCGATCCATCTCCTTCAGCTCGTCCGCGGACTCCACATTGAACATGAGAATTCCGCTCTTCAGCGCGTACCGTATCTCCTCCTCGGTCTTGCCCACCCCCGCATAGACGATTTTCCCGGGGGGCACCCCTGCCTTCAGCGCCCGGAAGAGCTCCCCGCCGGACACCACGTCGGCCCCTCCCCCGTTCCTGGCCAGCAGCCTGATGACGGCGGCATTGGAGTTCGCCTTGAGGGCAAAGCAGACGAGATGGGGAAAGCCGTTGAAGGCGTCCTGGTAGGCTTTCAGGTGGCGCAGCAGCGTATGGTAGCTGTAGATATAAACGGGGCTGCCGAAACGGGACGCGATCTCCCGCACCGGAACGTCCTCCGCATACAACTCTCCGTTTTTGTACTGGAAATAATGCATGGAATCCCCTAATTTTATTTGATTTTTTCTATTTTTTTTACCATAATA
>JADLDZ010000366.1 GCA_020846375.1 Nitrospirales bacterium
CCTATTCGACCGTCAGCCAGCTCGGCTACATGTTCCTCGCCTGCGGAGTGGGTGCGTACGGGGCGGGCGTCTTCCACCTGTACACTCATGCGTACTTCAAGGCCCTCCTTTTCCTGGGCGCGGGCAGCGTAATGCACGCCATGTCCGGGGAACTGGACATCCAGAAGATGGGCGGCCTGAAGAAGCATATGCCGGTAACCTACTGGACCTTCCTCATCGCCTCCCTGAGCATCGCGGGCGTCCCCGGTCTTGCGGGCTTCTTCAGCAAGGACGAGATCCTCTGGATGGCGTACAACGGGGGCACTGTCGGCAAGATCGTCTGGGCCATCGGGACGCTGGTGGCGGCCCTGACCGCCTTCTACAGCTTCCGGATCATCTTTCTCGCCTTCCACGGCACCTTCCGGGGCACCCATGAGCAGGAGCACCATCTCCATGAATCCCCCGCTTCGATGACCGTTCCCCTGTTGCTGCTGAGCATCGGGGCTGTTGCCGCGGGATGGGTGGGAATTCCGGAATTGCTCGGCTCCTTTCTGGGCGTCGGGAACTGGATCGCCCATTTCTTCGAGCCGGTGCTGGGGCATCCCTCTGCCCACGGGACCCACGGGGAAGAGTGGATGGTGATCGGCATCTCCATTGCCGCAGCGCTCGGCGGCATCTTCCTTTCCTGGGTGTTCTACTCCCTGAAGCCGGAGATCCCGAAGAACCTCGCCGCTCAATTCAGGGGTGTCTACACCACCCTGTGGAACAAATACTACGTTGACGAGCTCTACCATGCGATCATCGTCAGGCCGTCCCTCTGGGTGGCGAGGAACTTCCTCATCCCGGTAACGGACGGCACGATCATCGAGGGCATCGTCAACGGGGTGCCCCGCGCCATCGGTGCCTTCGGGGAAAAACTGCGGAAGCTGCAGACCGGCTACATCCAACACTACGCCATGAGCATGGTCATAGGGCTGTTCATCCTGTTTGCGCTGGTCCTCATCGCGCAGGCGGGACAGTAGGAGAAGCGAGGCCCCGGCCCGATGCCGTACGTGATGAAATCGAGTTCGTAGAGGAGGATAGATGAGTTACCCGATTCTGAGCACTGTCATATTCCTGCCCCTGGCAGGCGCACTGGTCATATTTCTCATAAAGAGGTCGAATGAGTCGCTGATCAAGTGGACCGCCCTTGTCCTGAGCCTGCTGACCTTCGCGGTGAGCCTCCCCCTGTTCACCGGCTTCGACAAGACGACCGCGGACATGCAGTTCCGGGAGACGTATCAATGGGTGCCGTCCTGGGGGATCAACTACGCACTGGGGGTGGACGGCATCAGCGTGCTGTTCGTGCTCCTCTCCACGCTCCTGACGGTGCTGTGCGTGACGGTCTCGTGGAACAGCATCAAGGACAGGACGAAGGAGTTTTTCGCGGCGCTGCTCCTCATCGAGGGCTCCATGGTCGGCGTCTTCTGCAGCCTGGACCTCTTCCTCTTCTATATCTTCTGGGAGGCGATGCTCATTCCCATGTACCTTCTCATCGGCGTGTGGGGAGGACCCAACCGGGTGTACGCGGCGATAAAGTTCTTCCTGTACACCCTTGTGGGGAGCCTGCTGATGCTCATCGGGATCATTGTCCTCTATTTCAACACCGGGCGCTCCTTCGATGTGCTCCAGATGATGACGACCAACTACCCGTACCACCTCCAGCTCCTCCTCTTCTGGGCCTTCTTCGCGGCCTTTGCGGTGAAAGTCCCCATGTTCCCGGTGCATACCTGGCTGCCTGACGCACACACCGAGGCCCCCACCGCGGGGAGTGTTATCCTTGCAGGGATTCTCATCAAGATGGGCGCCTACGGCTTCCTCCGCTTCTCGATGCCCATCCTCCCCGAGGCGAGCCGTGAGATGGCCCCGCTGATGATGGTCCTCTCCGTGATCGGGATCATCTACGGAGGCCTGATCTGTCTCGGACAGACGGATATCAAGCGGCTGATCGCCTACAGCTCGGTGAGCCATATGGGCTTCGTGACCCTCGGCATCTTCGCCCTCAATATCCAGGGCGTCCAGGGAGGCATCCTGCAGATGATCAACCACGGCATCGTTACCGGGGCACTGTTCCTTTCCATCGGGATCATCTACGACAGGACCCATACCCGCCAGATAGCGGACTACGGGGGGGTCGCCACGGTGCTCCCGGTGTATGCGGCCTTCTTCATGGTCTTCACCCTCTCGTCCATCGGCCTGCCCGGGACGAACGGTTTTGTCGGCGAGTTTCTCATCCTCCTGGGGGGCTTCACCGCCTCCAATGTCCTGGGGGTATTCGCGGCGACGGGAATCATCATCGGTGCCGCCTATATGCTCTGGCTGTACCAGCGGGTCTTTTTCCTCGACGTCAACCCGAAAGTCCGGAGCTATAAGGATATGAATCTGCGGGAGGTTCTGACGCTGCTCCCCCTGCTTCTCCTGGTCCTGTGGATCGGCATCTATCCCAATACCTTCCTCAGTTTCATGGACGCCTCGGTGCAGCACCTCGTCCAGAGGGTGAATACCGCGGGGCAGCCGCAGATGGCACAGCAAATTATCGAGGTGATACGATGAATGTAGTTTTCCCGGACCTGTCCCCGGTGCTGCCGGAGATCATCATGACCGTTGCCGCGATGGGAGTGCTCCTGCTGGACCTCGTGCTGAAGAACAAGGCGCCCCTCGCTTTCCTGACCATAGGCGTCGCCGTCCTTGTTTTCCTGGCCATTCCCGGGAGCGCCGGGGAGACTTTCGGCGGCATGTTCGTCAGCGACAACTACGGTGCGAATTTCAAGAATATCTTTCTTGTCAACCTCGTGCTGACCGCCCTCATCTCCCTGAAATATATCAGGAGGGAAAAGGCGGAGCACGGGGAATATTACAGCCTGCTCCTCTTTGCCACCGCCGGCATGATGCTTATGGCCTCGGCCCGCGACTTCATCATCCTCTATCTCGGTCTGGAGCTGATGGCGCTGAGCACGTATGTCCTTGCGGGGATAAAGAGGCGGGACCGCAGGTCGAATGAGGCCGCCATCAAATACTTTCTCCTGGGCGCCTTCTCTTCCGCCATACTCCTCTACGGCATTTCCCTCCTCTACGGGATGACGACCACCACGGATATGTACCGGATCGCCGAGCAGTTGAAGCAGACGCAGGCCTCTCCCATGCTCCTGCTGAGCATGATCCTGATCGCGGTGGCGTTCTCTTTCAAGATCGCCGCTGCTCCCTTTCACATGTGGGCGCC
>JADLDZ010000367.1 GCA_020846375.1 Nitrospirales bacterium
CCCTTACCCGGGAGGAGAGGGAGTTTCTCAAGGACAAGCTGCGGCGCGCCACCGAATTGATCAAGAGCCTCGACCAGAGGAACAGGACCATCTACCGGGTATCCGAGAGCATCCTGCGCTTCCAGAGGGATTTCTTCGACGGGGGAGCGCAGTACCTGAGGCCACTGAACCTGAAGGACGTGGCAGCGGACATCAGCATGCACGAGAGTACCATCAGCAGGGTCACTTCGAACAAGTACCTTGCCTGTGACCATGGAGTTTTCAGCTTCCGGTACTTCTTCAGCAGTGCGATCCAGGCCGACGGGGGGGACGTTTCCTCCACCCTCGTCAAGGACCTGATCAGGAGCATCATTGCGGAGGAGGATTCCCGGAAGCCCCTGAGCGATCAGGTGGTGGCGGACAAGCTGAAGGGCCGGAGTATCACCATCGCCCGCAGGACGGTGGCGAAATACAGGGAGGAGCTGAAGATCCCTCCGCAGAACCAGAGAAAGAGGTACGAGTAAGAGCGTGTCGTAAAAAGTCCCTCGTGAACGAGGTCGAGCGAAGATTCCGGGCTCTGCGCGCGGCGGAAGTGCGCCAGAAACAAATACAGGGAGGAAGTGTATGAACGTAATCGTCAATGGCCGGCATCTCGAAATAACCCCCGCACTGAGGAGTTATTCGGAAGAGAAAATCGGCAAGTTCGAGAAGTACCTTGCCCACATTACCGAAGCGGTGGTGACGTTGAGCGTCGAGAAGTACCGGCATAAGGCCGAGGTGCTTCTGAAAGTCAACGGGGTCCTGATCCAGGCGGAGGGGGTTACCGGCGAGGTCTATTCCGCAATCGACGAAGTGGTGGAAAAGCTCGAAAAACAGGTGAAGAAGTACAAGGAGAAAGCCCATTCCTACCGGAAGGTGGACAAGAAGGCAGCGGGGGAGCCTCCTGCAGTGTCCGTCGAGGACAAAGGCAGGATCATCAAGCACAAGAAGTTCGATATGAAGCCCATGAGCTCCGAGGAGGCGGTCCACCAGATGGAACTCCTCGATAAGGATTTCTTCATCTTTGCCAATGAGAGCACCGGCCACATCAATGTGGTCTACCGCCGCAACGATGGGAATTACGGACTGATCGAGCCGGTAAAGTAACCAGCAGGGAGCAATGGAAGCCCCCTCCATACGGGTCGTTATCGTCAGCGGGCTTTCAGGTGCCGGGAAAACAGTGGCCCTGAGAGCCCTTGAAGATATCGGGTATTTCTGCATCGACAACCTGCCCGTCACCCTCATCGAACCGTTCCTATCCACGATCAGCTCGGGGGAGAACATCAAGAGAATCGGCATAGGGGTGGACATCAGGGAGAAGGAGTTCCTCTCCGATGTCTACCGCATCCTTTCCACGCTGAAAGGCCGCTACCGGATCGAGATACTCTTCTTCGAGGCGGAAAGGGATGTCATGGTGCGGCGCTACAAGGAGACCCGGCGCCCCCATCCCATCCTTTCCCTGCACGGGAACATGGGAATGGAGGCTGCCATTGAAGCGGAGAGGGGGCTCCTGTCGGGCATACGGAGCGCGGCGGACAAGATCATCGATACGTCAAACTATACTCCTCACCAACTGCGCCACCTGATCATCTCCACCCACGGCGGTCCGGGGTCGGGCCAGCGCCTCAGCGTCTCCCTCATCTCCTTCGGCTTCAAGTATGGGGTGCCGCAGGATATAGACCTCCTCTTTGATGTGCGCTTTCTCCCCAACCCCTATTTCATTCCCGAGCTGAAGCCGTTCAGGGGGATCGACGGCCCGGTATCCGACTTCGTCCTGAAGGGGGAAGAGACGAAGGAGTTCCTGTCTCATATCACGGCGCTCCTCGACTTTCTGCTCCCGCATTATATAAGGGAAGGCAGGTCATACCTTGTCATCGGCATCGGGTGCACCGGGGGACGCCACCGTTCCCCTGCCCTGGTGGAAGAGCTCGCCCGGCATATTCTCCTGAAGCACGAAATGAAGCCGGCGACCGTCCACCGGGACATGGAATGAAGCCGGAGCGGTACACCATGGGAAATGATCCGATTTACCTGGACCACAACGCGACGACTCCCCTGGATGACGCAGTCAGGAAGGCAGTGGTGGAGAGCCTGCCTCTCTTCGGAAACCCTTCGAGCAGCCATCGCTTCGGCGCCGCTGCAAAGGCCGCCATCGAGAAGGCCCGGGGTCAGGTAGCCCGCCTGATCAGTGCCGGACCGCAGGAGATCGTTTTCACCTCGGGGGGGACGGAATCGAACAATCTCGCCATCCTCGGCACCGCGTTCCGGCGACAGGGGGGGCATCTCATCACCTCCGTCAGCGAGCATCCCTCCGTGAGCAACCCGGTGCGGTGGCTCGAGGGGAGGGGCTATGACGTCTCGTGGCTCCCGGTGGATGCCGACGGACGCGTTTCTCCCGATGCCGTCAGGAAGGCGGTACGGAAAGACACCCTTCTCATCACCCTCATGCATTCGAACAATGAGACCGGCGTGCTTCAGCCCATCGCGGAGGTAGGAGACATTGCACGTGAGTACGGCATCCCTTTCCATTCCGATGCGGCGCAGAGCGTCGGAAAGGTGGAGGTGAACGCCCCGGGACTGAAAGTCGACATGCTTACGGTCGTCTCCCACAAATTCTACGGTCCCAAGGGCGTCGGCGCCCTCTATCTGAGGGGAGGGGGAGAGGAGGGGTGTTCCCCGGAGAGTGCGGGGAAATGGCCCGCGCCCCTTCTCTTCGGCGCTGGGCATGAACGGGGGCTCCGGCCGGGAACGGAGAACACTACCGGCATCGTGGGCCTCGGAGCGGCCTGTGAGGGTGCGCGCCACCATCTTCCCGAACGCTTCGAGCATTCTCTCGCCCTCAGGGAGACGCTCTTCTCGCTCCTCTGTTCAGAGCTGGACATCCGCCTGAACGGCCATGCGGAATTGCGCCTCCCCAATACGCTTAATCTTTCCGTGCGCGGCAGTATCGGGGAAGACCTTGTCGCCGCTCTGGGGGACGTCCTCGCCTTTTCCGCCGGGTCCGCCTGCCACGCGGGCGTCAGGAAGCCTTCCGCCGTGCTGAAGGCCATGGGCATTCCGGACCGTGA
>JADLDZ010000368.1 GCA_020846375.1 Nitrospirales bacterium
AGGGGCGATCCACAGTCGATAAGATAGCTGGACCGGCCGATGGTGACCTGGTACCCGATGCTCTTGCCCATGCGGGAAAAGGGACCGTAGTCGCCGAGGATGCGTACGATGATCCCGTCAGCCATCGGACTGTCCGCTGCTGCACTCTTCGGATCGATATCTCTCTCTATTTTCCTTTCTTCGCATCATACGCACCGATCACCCCTGGCGTTATGTCCACCGCATCGGTGAAATGGACGATCCCGGCGGAGCTCCTCTCGAACACGAGGGTGTATTTCTCCCGTGACGCCAGGTCCCGGATGATCGCATTGATCTCGTTCAGCACCCTCCGGGTCAGCTCCTTGTCCTTCTTCTGTATTTCGAGGTCCAGGTCCTCCCTGAGCCTCTTCAGGTCCCGCAGTGTCGTGGCGAGTCTGTCTTCCAGGCGTCTCTTCTCTTCCGGGGAAAACTTCTGGCCCTGCAGCTTCTCTTCCAGCTCCCGCGCCGCCCCCTGCTGCTCCTGGAAGAGCTTTCCCTTCGCGTCGAGCTCGCTGCTGAGCTTCTGCCGGTACGCGGCAATGGTCTTCGATTCCCGCATGAGCCGCTGCATATCGAAGACCCCGATTTTCAGGGTCTCGGCCCCGAGGCGCGCAGCATCGAGCAGCAGAAAAGCCCCGAGGACACATAGTACTGCGAAAAGCCTTTTCATCCACTTCCTCCCTCTCATGAGAATCGCGTGTCCGGAACCGCCTCCGACGGCCACGCTCAAAGAATGCCGGAATGGCGTCATTCTTGAATGTGCGGTTTCACTTCTTTCCTGGCGTAACCCCTCCCCGCCTCCCCTTACCCTAAGGGGAGGGGTGTGTAGAAGGCTGCCCTGGTCGGGTCAACGCACTGCCTCCCTTTAGCCCAAGGGGAGGGGTGGATTCCCCGCCTTCCCCCTCTTCCCAAGTGGGAAGATCTTTACTCTCCCTCTCTCCGGGGGGGGAAGATCTGTATCCCCTTCTTCCCAAGGGGGAGGAGACCGCATTCCCTCTCTTCATTCCCCCTCTTAGGCTAAGAGGGGGTGAGGGGGTGTTAGCCGATAGTGCATCCCTGACTATGTAGCAGTGTAGTGTTTCCTCAGTTTAGCTCTATGGCACCACTCCTCACCACCCCCGCGGCGGAGCCGCCGGTAAGGGCACCTCCCCCGTACGATCCTGCGGCGGCCCCCTTGATCTGATAAATATCCACCCCGCTCATGGGGCAGGAGGCGCATGAAAAAGTATAGGGCCCGGGACTGCCGCTGCTGTTGCCCACCGTCGCCATCCACTTCCCTCCCGACCAGGCACCGACGAGAAAATCCATGGTCACTCCGTTGCCTGTCAGGGTGACCGCCCTCCCCGCGAAGGAAGAAGCCCCGGTATAGGAAGAGCCGGTAAAGTCGTTTGTCGCCCAGATGCTGGGAGCGGTGCCACTCACGGAGGAGAAGAAGATTACGTTGTTCATGTTGACGGTCAGTGTTTCGGAGCCGGACGCCCAGGAACCCGACCCGCTCAGGTCGGCCCTGCCCACTTCGAAAGCGGGGATCTGCAGCTTCGAGAGGGTATCCCTCCCTCCCCCTGCGCCGGTGTCGGCGGCCATGCTGAGGAGTGTGTCCGTGTCGATGTACATACCCATGCCGAGGGCCTGCCAGGTGTACGCGGAGGGGTTGAAGGTTCCGACGGTCTCACCGATGTTGATGAAGGTGCGGGGAGTCGCCGAGATATCCGCGCCGTACCCGGTTATGGTCCCTGCCAGCGTCTTGTCGTCGCTGTTCGAAGTGATCCCCACTTCCATCCTGTTGATCCAAACCCCGGGGCTCTCCATTCCCAGAGACAACGACCAGTCGGAGTTTGTCGGTGCGGCATAGGTGCCGTAGAGGTCGGCCTGCCAGATGCCCCAATCCTGCCCGTTGAGGGATGCCGATTTGTAGCGGGAGTAGTCTTTGTCCACAAAGATATTCCCGGCGGTGTAGGGGCTGCTGATCGTGCTGTTTGCAGTCCACCCCAAATAGTCCGTGGGAGAGAAGCCCAGTATCCATTCGGCGGTGGTGGCCGTGTCACCCCAGAGATAATCGACGGAGGTGTTTGCCGTGATCTCGAACCGGTTCGTGCTCCCGTCGAACGCAGCGGAATAGGTATTCACGGGGTTGGGGTCCGCCGCATCCATTGCAGCGGCCACCGCGGTTGCAAGGGCGGCATAGGTGTATGTCCCCGGAGCGATGAAGGCGGTATAGGAGGTGCTGTCCGCGCTGAACCGGATCGTGTCGTTCACCCCTGTCACGACGGTGGTCGAAACCACCCCGCTGAAAGTGCCCGAACCGAGCTGCCCGATGGGGGCCGGGGCGGTCGTGACGATATTTCCGGGGTCGTACAAATACGGTGCGGAGAAGCCCGGAGAGGAGAGGACGCCGCTGCTGATCGGGAATTCGAGCTCCCACTGCCCGTTCTCGTCGATTCCGCCAGGCTCGGAAGCGGAGAGAGAACTGCCCTTCATAATTCCCGCGTTGCCATTGGGATCGATGAAGAGGGCATAGAGCATGCCGTCCAGCGCTCCGTTCCCGTTCAGTCCGACAGCCGCCTGGGAGCCCCCCAGGTACCCGAAATACGAGCCATGCACGGTATTGGCGTCGTCTTCCGAGGTCGTCTTGCGGTTCGAGGCGTCG
>JADLDZ010000369.1 GCA_020846375.1 Nitrospirales bacterium
AAGTACGAGGCCCCCTATTTCGTGGAATTCCTCCGGCAGCAGCTCGAGGCCCGCTACGGGGAAAAGATCTATACGTCGGGTCTCCGCATCCACTCCACCATCGATTTCGCCCTGCAGGAAGCTGCAGAAGAAGCGGTGCAAAACGGGATACGGGAGATCAACAAGCGGGTGGGCCCCGGCGTTCAGGCGGCCCTGGTCGCCCTGGATCCGAGGACCGGTCACATAAAAGCGATGGTGGGAGGTAACGATTTCTGGGAGACCCAGTTCAACAGGGCGACCCTTGCCCTCCGGCAGCCGGGTTCCGCCTTCAAGCCCTTCGTGTATATGACCGCCCTCGAAAAGGGGATGTCGACGGAAGACCTCATTCTCGACGAGCCCGTTTCCTTCCCCGGGGCGCGGGCAGGTCTCACCTGGTCCCCCCGGAACTATGACGGGGAGTACCGCGGAGCCGTCACGCTGAAGAGGGCGCTCGCCCTTTCCCTGAATACCGCCACTGTCCGCCTCGCCCATACCGTCGGGATCGACAACATCATCACCCTCGCGAGGAAATGCGGGATAAAGAGCACCCTCCATCCCTACCTTCCCCTCGCCCTCGGCGCTTCCGATGTCACCCTGCTGGAGCTTACCTCCTCCTACGGGGTCTTCTCCAGCGGCCGGAGGATGGAGCCCGTTTCCTACGAACGGGTCCTCACCCGGGAGGGTATTTCCCTGGAAGAGGTCTACCCCAGCTCCGAGGAGGTGCTCTCCCCGGAGACGGTGGAGAAGATGCGGGAGCTCCTGGGTGCGGTGGTGGAGACGGGGACGGCCATCAAGGCGCAGGAGCTGGGCAGGCCCGTGTACGGGAAGACCGGGACTACCAACGATTTCTCCGATGCATGGTTCATCGGGTTCGACGACCGGCTGGTCGTGGGAGTATGGGTGGGGAGGGACAACCACAAGCCGATCGGCCCCAAGGAGGCCGGGGCCAGGGCCGCCCTGCCCATCTGGATCGAGTTCATGAAACAGGAAAAGACAGAATAAGGCAGAATGAGACAGAATAAAACAGGATACGACAGAGTGAAACAGAAAAGAGAAAAACAGCAGTTCTCTGCCTTTCTCTGCTTCTTTCTGTTTTATTCTGTCTCACTCTGTCTCTCCCTGTTTTTACTCTGTCTTTAATGATACAATAAGGCTCGTATGGGAAAAGTAATCGTCATTGCCAATCAAAAGGGCGGCGTGGGGAAGACGACCACGACGGTCAATCTCTCGGCGTCGCTCGCTCTTGCGGAAAAGGATATACTCATCATCGACACGGACCCCCAGGGCAACCTCACCAGCGGGCTCGGGATCGACAGAGACAGCGTACAAAAGAGCCTCTATGATGTCTATACCGGAGGCTCTCCCCTCGGCGAGGTCATCAGGGAGACCTCCCTTCCCCATCTTCATATCGTCCCCTCCACCATAGACCTTCTCGGAGTGGAGGTGGAGCTGGTGCAGAGGGACGGAAGGGAGAGGATCCTCCTCAATGAGCTCTCACAAGTCAGGGACAGGTACCGCTATATCTTCATCGATTGCCCCCCCTCCCTCGGGCTCCTTACCCTCAACGCTCTCGTGGCCGCGGATTCCGTCATCGTGCCGGTTCAGTGTGAATACTACTCACTGGAGGGCCTCGGGCTTCTCTCGCGGACCCTGAAGCTGGTGCGGGGGTCCTTCAATCCCTCGCTGGACATCGAGGGGATTCTCCTCACCATGTTCGATGCCCGGAACACGCTCGCCCGCCAGGTGGTGGAAGAGGTCAAGAAGTTTTTCAAGGAGAAGGTGTACACAACCATGATCCCGCGGAACGTCACCCTTGGCGAGGCACCCAGCCACGGGAAGCCCGCCATCCTCTATGACGCCCGATCGAAGGGTGCCCAGAGCTACCTTTCCCTTGCAAAGGAGATCCTGAATGAAAACAGCGCTCGGCAAGGGGCTTGAAGCCCTGCTCCCCGAGAAGGGGGACGAGGTCATCAAGATCGATGTCGGCAGGATACTGCCCAACGAGTACCAGCCGAGAAAGGTATTCAGGGATGAGGCCCTGCAGGATCTCTCCGCGTCCATCAAGGAGAAGGGTGTGCTCCAGCCGGTCATCGTGTCGCGGCTGGGGGACGGCACCTTCCGGCTCATAGCGGGGGAGCGGCGGTGGAGAGCGGCGGCTCTTGCCGGACTGAAGAAGATCCCCGCTCTCATCAAGGACGTCTCCTCCCAGGACGCGATCGAGATCGCCCTCATCGAGAACATCCAGAGGGAGGAACTCAACCCCATTGAGACGGCGGACGCGCTCCAGCGGCTCCTCAGGGAGTTCAACCTCACCCAGGAGGCCCTCTCCCAGCGGGTAAGCAAAGACAGGGCGACCATCGCGAACTACCTGCGCATCCTGAAGCTGCCCGACGAAATCAAGGCGCTCATCAACAATAACAGCCTGACCCTGGGGCACGCCAAGGCACTGCTTTCTCTCGAAAGCCGGCAGAAGCAAATCGAGGCGGCCAACAGGATCATCAACGGCGGGCTGAGTGTGCGGGCCGCCGAGGCGCTTTGCAGAAAGTCGGCGGAAAGTTCCCCCTCCAAAGCGAAGAAAGGGAAAGACAGGCTGCCCGAGGTGGAGGAGCTCGAGAACAAGCTCATCAGGTCACTGGGGACAAAGGTGCGGATACAGCACAAGGCGAAGAGGGGGAAGATCGAGATCGAGTACTACTCCCTGGACGAGCTGGACCGCCTCCTCGAGATCCTGCTGTCGGAGTAGGGCAGGTACGCCGGCGCCGCATCACCACGGAGCGTTCCGCCCCACTGGTGCTATTCCCCTTCCATCTTCTTTCATTTCCATGCGGGTACATTGCGATTCGTGAGAAGCGATTTCGCGGTCCTCCATGGCGATATTGTTGATGCCGGACATGACGAAGATGAGATCGGGGTCATGCAGGGCAAGAAGGACCCTGTCCATGCGGCCGAGGAGCCCGTCCACCGTCTCACCTGCGATGCCGAGGTTCATCACGCGGTGTTCCGGAAAGCGCTGCTGCCAGTCAAAAAACTCCGTCAACGAATCGCCGAGAAATACGATGCCCCTCGCTTCCTTCACCCTACGGGAGCCCCTTTGCCGTCCGTCTCCTTCATTTTCGACTCTTCTATTATGCGTTCTATGGCGGCTTTGTCCAGGACCTCCTCCTTGATCAGGGCCTTGGCCAGGTTTTCGAGGATGTGCCGGTTGCCCTTCAGGAGCTCCTCTGCCTTTGTCTCCGCCTCGACGATCAGCCGCCGGATTTCCTGATCCATAAGCCACGCCATGTTCTCGCTGTACCGCTTCGGCTGGGCCAGCTCCCTCCCCAGAAAGGGATGATCCTCTCCCCTCCCCAGGCTTACGGGGCCGACCTTGTCGCTCATGCCCCACTGCGCCACCATTTTCTCCGCGAGAGAGGTGGCCTCCTTCAGGTCACTCTGCGCTCCGGTGCTCGTGTCGTTGAAGATGATCTTTTCCGCCACCATCCCGGCCAGTGCCACGCTCAGCCTGTTCATCAGATAGGCCTGGGGATAATAGTGCCTGTCCTCTTCGGGCAGAAGCTGGGTCACCCCCATGGCCATTCCCCGTGGAATGATGCTCACCTTGTGGATAGGGTCGTTATTGGGGAGGAGCCAGGCGACAAGGGCGTGCCCTGATTCATGGTATGCCGTGATCTTCTTCTCCATATCGTTGATGGGTTCACCCCGGACCGCACCCATCAGGATGACATCCCGCGCTTCTTCGAAATCCTCCCGGTAGATCCTGTCCTTGTCCTTCCGTACGGCGATGAGGGCGGCCTCGTTGGTAAGGTTTTCCAGGTCGGCACCGGTCATGCCGGGGGTGCCCCGGGCAATGCTTTCGAGATCGACGTCACCCGCAATCGGCTTACCCCGGGTGTGCACCTCGAGGATGGCCTTGCGCTCATGCAGGCCGGGCCGGTCGATGAGAATGCGCCGGTCGAACCTCCCCGGACGGAGCAGTGCGGGGTCGAGCACATCGGGCCGGTTTGTCGCCGCCATGACGATGACCTCCTCATTGGGCTCGAAGCCGTCCATCTCGCTGAGGAGCTGGTTGAGGGTCTGTTCCCTCTCGTCATGTCCCCCCCCGAGGCCTGCCCCCCGTGTGCGGCCCACCGCATCGATCTCGTCGATGAAGATGATGCTCGGCTGTGCCTCTTTCGCCTTTTTGAACATGTCTCTGACGCGCGAGGCGCCCACTCCCACGAACATCTCGATGAACTCGGAGGCGCTGATGCTGTAGAAGGGCACCCCTGCCTCTCCCGCGGTGGCGCGGGCGAGGAGCGTTTTCCCCGTACCCGGATACCCTGCGAGGAGAACGCCTTTGGGGATCTTTGCACCGAGCCGCCTGTATTTCTCGGGATTCTTCAGGAATTCCACCGTCTCCATCAGATCCTTCTTTACATACTCCATTCCCGCGACATCCCTGAAGGTCACGGTGGATTTCCTGACGTCATACAGCTTGGCCTTGCTCGCCCCGAAGCCGAAAAGCCCGCCGGCCCCCCCTTGCATCTGCTGGGTGCGCCGCATCATGAAGACCCAGAAGCCGATGATCAGCAGCCAGGGGAGTACCCAGATGAGAATCTGTCCGAGAAGAGACCCTTTCTCCTGCGGCTTGACATTGATGGTCACCCCCTTTTCCTCAAGGGTGGTAAGAAGCCCCTCCCCCTGGAAGGGAGGGAGAAAGGTATGGAAGCTCCTGACAGGGGTGGACTTCGGCTCTCCCGGGAGCTGGAGAGACACTTCCCGGTGGAGCTCCACATCCACCCGCTGGTCTTTTATGGTCACCGATTTTACGTTGCCGGCATCGAGCTGCTCGATGAAGC
>JADLDZ010000370.1 GCA_020846375.1 Nitrospirales bacterium
CCTCATCGAGGCAGGGGAGAAACACCATGGGAAACTGGAGGCCTTTTGCAGCGTGGGTTGTCATGATCCTTACCGCATCCATGCCCTCTGTACTGACATTCGCCTTCGGCTCGTCGGCTTTTTCCGATGCCCTGATCAGTTTCTCCCGTAGCTCAAGCCCCGCAATTCCCTGCGCCTCGAAATCCTCCACCAGCTTTATGAATTTCTTTACATTCACGTATCTCTGTTTTTCCCCGAAATACTGCCAGGCGCCCGTCTCGCAGAGGATCTCCTCCAGGAGCACCGCATAAGGGGTATCCTTCACCCGTTGAAGCCAGGAACCCATTACGGCAACGGCCTTCCTGGCAGGATCGCTCCCTCCTTCCCCGGAAGCGTCCTGCCGGGGGGCGAGGGCGGAATAGAGCAAGCCGATGGAGATGTCGTCAACGACAATGCTCCCCAGTGTTTCGAGCAGCATATCGTACCGGAGGGAGAAAAGAGGGGAGCGCAGCAGGGTAAAAAGGCTGTAATCGTAGAGAGGGTCGATGAGGAAGAAGAGAAGGTCCCTCAGGATCCCGATCTCGGGGGTGTTGTAGAAGCCGATGCCCTTTACCACAATGAAGGGGATCTCCTCCCTGCGCAGGGCATCCTCGAAAAGGGGGAGATGCGTTCTGCCCCTGAGGAGTACCGCCATATCCCCGTACCGGCAGCGCCTCTTCACCACGCCGTCGAACACCTCGTGCACTCCCTGCATCCTTTTTATCTTCCGGGCGAGGAGAGAGGCTTCCCGCTTCCTGTTCTCCTTGGTGGTGCCCGCACTTTCGCACAGGAGGAGCTCGACCCTCCCCTCCCCCTCCCGCGTCGCCCGGAAGGGTATATATTCCACTTTCAGGGCATCATAGAGCCCACGGGGCATCACTCTCCCGAAAAGAGCGTTGACGAAATGCACGATAGCGGGCAGGCTGCGATAGTTTTCCGTGACCTCGATGAAGTGGTACTCGTCCCCCAGCCATTCCGCAAGCTTGTTCCGGGCGTTCCTGAAGATGCCGACATCGGCGCCGCGAAAGGAGTAGATGGACTGCTTGTCGTCGCCCACGAGGAAGAGGGTGGGCTTTTTCCCGGCCTCCCTCTTTGCCCCCAGCCCGGAGCGCCATTCCTCGGTAAGCTTGTCGATGATCCTCCACTGGAGGGAGCTGGTGTCCTGGAACTCATCCACCAGCAGGTGGTCGGTATGCTCGTCGAAGGAAAAGAGGACGTTCTGCCATTCGGGGTTGGAGGAGACCGCCTCATGCGCCAGGAGCTCGAGATCGTTGTAATCGAGAAAATGCTTCTCCCTCTTCTTCTTCCGGTACGAGGCGAGACATTTCGCATACAGGGCCACTACTTTCGCGAAGCGGGCAACCTCCGTGCCCTCGAGGCGGACTCCTCCCTGCCCGAACCCGAATTCCACTGCAGGCCTCTTCTCATGGATCGCCTGCAGCAGGGCATGCAGCCGGCTCCATCCCCTGACGCCGCTGCTCTTCATTGCCTCGTAAAAGAGGTCCTCTCCGGATGCGCCGTCGTCGAGGAGCGCCTCATAGATCGCTTCTTCCCAGAGTATGTCCGCATTAAAGCCGTCCGTTACGGAGAGGGAGAGGTCCATCCCGAGCTCGATGCAGAACCTCTTCATGAGCTTCAGGCAGAAGGAGTGGATGGTGGAGATGCGCATCCGCGGCATTTTTTCGCGGACGCTTTCGAAAAGGGCGGGGTCTTCCCGCTTCAGGATGCTCAATATCCTCTCTTTCATCTCCGCGGCGGCCTTGTCGGTAAATGTGATGGCCAGTATCCTTTCCACCTCGGAACCGCCCTGAAGGAGAGCGATATATCTCCGCGCGAGCTTTTCGGTCTTCCCCGAGCCCGCGGGAGAGGAGATCATGACGCTTTTCGTTATGTCAAGGTAGGGCTCTGTCATTTCACATTATGGAAAACGATACCAGTTGAGTATTTCGCCCAAGCACCCTCCTAATCGCTGTAGCTCAGTTTTGAAAATGGGCGTGTCAAGAATTTTGTGTAAACGCCTTTTTATGATAGTCATGCCAAGGGCATTCTTCCTTCAAAGAAGGTATTTCTCAACGATACAGAAGGCAGGGCTCTCATCTGGCAGTGCAAATAAATCCAAGTGTCAGTCTACGCCATCATGCAACTTCTTCTTTGACTTTTTTGGCTAGAGAGATGCTTCTGGAAAACAGGAACCTGTCCTTGGCGGAGAAGTTCTTAAAATGCAATTTATCTTTCAAAAAGGCAAGATCGTATTTTATAATGAGCTCACCGAACGCAGCGTTATAAAACGAAGAGGAAGAAAAGGATATGCCGTCCATATCCACCACAATAGTGAGGCCTTGCAATAGAAGACCGTTCAGGATATCAAATATTTTCCTGCCCTCTGCATACCCTGTACATTTGTCCCCAACAATGTTTACTATGCTTATTGTCTCCATCTACTCACCCCAAATTCCTTCATCTAAATCAACAATTTCAAGAACACTCTGCTTATCTATTGAAAGATTAACACAGGTCCCCCGTAAGGAACAACTCAGATCTCTGATAACTATTGCGCCGTCGCGTTGCTGTTTCCAATAACCCTGATAAGAGATGATTTCCATCTCTCCTCTTCCTTTCAGAAAGCCGCTGATATTTGTCAGTCCCACTCCCCTCACCTTTTTCTCAACGGTGCGCTTACTTGAAACACCTTCCAGAACCGCTCGACTGATTGCTTCCGTATCAGTTTTTATCTCCGGATGAACCGTTTTCAGGGAACTGAAAAGTCCTATCCCAAGGTCGAGAATAGAAAGTATCAGCCGATTTTCCCTATGATAGGCCTGCGCTGAAACATAGCAGCCGATTTCCGATTGGCTATGGTCAAACACATTATTTATTGCTTCCAAAAGGTTTATCGATACAAGATCCTGGGCTACCTGAGAAGGTATATTGGCGTTATAACTCAGCCACTCCGTGATGTTACCAAGGTATGTTCCGTCAACGCTCTCAAGTTTTTTCAGAGCCACAGAAGTACTTCGTGGCGTACAGGTTACTTTCTCCTGGTTAATAACAAACTCATCAAAAAAGCCAAGGTCTTTCAAATAGTTCAACACACTCTGATCATGTGGGATTTTGATAAAGACTGCAGTGCCTCTTTTGAGATGAGACAGCATCATTGCCGACAGAAGATTTGCGCAGAATGGTCTGATAAACTGAATCTCTTCACAGTTAAAGAAAATCTTTTTGCATGAAGAGGAGAGGCTTGCATTAAACTCGGAAAGCAAGCCCGATTGTGCAAAAATCAGGGTGCTTAAACTGCATTGAGACGGGAATTTTAAAACTATTGTAGTTTCTTCCACTGCCGTCTCATTCATCTCCGTAAACTTCTCTTACTCACCTGAAAACTCAGTCGTCCGCGTCATTTCATCATTTAAGGGTCTGTTCATTACCAATTTTTCAGTCGCTCCACTCCTCGGAGTTTTCACCGCACCGTTATTCCCCGATGATCTTCACCAGGACCCTTTTCTTTCTCCTCCCGTCGAATTCTCCATAGAAGATCTGCTCCCAGGGACCGAAGTCGAGCTTGCCTCCCGTAATGGCGACCACGACCTCTCTTCCCATGATCTGCCGCTTCAGGTGGGCATCGGCGTTGTCCTCTCCGTTGTTATGGCGATACTGACTCGCCGGCTCATGGGGAGCGAGATGCTCGAGCCACACGTCGAAGTCCTGGTGCAGGCCCGGTTCGTCGTCGTTAATGAAAACGGAGGCGGTGATATGCATGGCGTTCACCAGCACCAGCCCTTCTCTGATCCCGCTCTCGCGCAGGCAGTCCTCCACCCGGGGGGTAATATTGACAAAACCCCTCCGGGAAGGCACCTCGAACCATAATTCCCTCCGATAGCTCTTCATCAGCCTCCTCCCGGACATCTCCCTACGGACTTACGGTTTAGCACCCTTCAGTTCGGCCAGTCTCTGTCCGGCTTTTTGCGCATACTCGCTTTCGGGGTACTTCTTCACGATCTCCTCATACAGTTGCACCGCGTGCTCCCTGTTGTTCTGCAGTTCCTCGAATTTTGCGGTATCGTACAGCTCCGCCGCCTTGTCTCCCAAACACCCGGATAAGAGAAGACCCGCGATGAGGGCGGTTGCCGCAAGCATAGAACGCATAGTTCCCTCCCCGGGGTGCCGCGCACCCCGAAATTCCTGTACACCAGGGTATGTCTGCATACACACCTCATTGTAGCAGGTTCAAAGGAAATATTCCTGCGTATTTCCTCAGCTCAACAGGGGAGGAA
>JADLDZ010000371.1 GCA_020846375.1 Nitrospirales bacterium
ATGGAACACCCCTCGGCGTGGCCATATTCCGCTGCCGGCATCACCAGGCCTTTTCTGTTGCACTCTTTTGCCTTGAAGCAGTGCATCCCCTCCATGACATTCCACCCGTAGTTCTCCCCTCCGCGGCTGGCTGCAGGCTGAAAATCCACCTCCTCATAAAGCTCCTGTCCCACGTCGGCGATGTACAGATCGCCCGTCAGCCTGTCAAAGGAGAAGCGCCACGGATTGCGCACGCCCATCGCCCATATTTCGGGGCGGTATCCCTCCCTGTTCACGTAGGGGTTGCTGCCGGGGACGCCGTAGGGCAACCCCCCGGACTCGACGTCGATCCGCAGCATCTTGCCGAGCAGGGCTCCGGGATGCTGCCCGTTGTTGTGGGGGTCTCCCGCGGAGCCGCCGTCTCCCATGCCGATATAGAGATAGCCGTCAGGGCCGAAAGCGAGGAGACCTCCATTATGGTTCGCATAGGGCTGCCTGATGGTCAGCAGGACCTGTTCGCTTTTCGGGTCCGCCGCGTCGGGATCGGAAGAGGTCCGGTACCGCGCGATCACCGTATCGCCGGACCTGTCGGTATAATTTACATAGAAATATTTCTTTGCCGCATACCCGGGGGGGAATGCCGCGCTCAGGAGCCCCCTCTCCCCGCAGCAGCTCACCTTTGCGGAGATATCGAGGAAAGGGGTTTTCAGCAGGGTGCCGCCCTTTATGATCCTTACGCGCCCCCGCTGCTCCGTCACGAAAAGCCTCCCGCTTCGGTCTCCGGCAGCGGAAATATGGGTGGGCGCCTCTACTCCGCCTGCCTTCAGGGTAAAGGAGACTTTCGGCCATTCACGGGGAGTGGGGACATCGCCCGCAGCGCCCGTGTCGCCCGCATCGGAAGATCCGCTTGCCGCCTGACGCCACAGCAGGAAGAGACACAGGCAGCACACCGTGGTGATTCCTCTTCTCACCATGTATTCCTCCTCTTCGTTGACCTGAAAGGGAGCGGCAAAAGGGTCCCTCATGGACAAGAGAAAGCCGGGAGCCGCGGAAAGCGCCCTCTACACAAAGAATACTCCATCCTCCGCTATTTGTAAAAAAAGGCATTTCGTCGGCGTGGTTCTCTTTCTTTTCCGTTGCTCTCTCCTTTTACCTGCTTTTCCCTATCTCTGTCTGCCTTTGCCCATTTTGGCCGCAAGTAGGGTATCATAGGAGAGACGCCATGCAAACCCCTCAGCGCTTTTCCGCCCTCTATACACGGGACTTCAGACTCTTCTGGTTCGGACAGATCATCTCCCTTTCCGGGACATGGATGCATTCCGTGGCACAGAGTTGGCTGGTCTACTCTCTCACGAAGTCGCCCCTCTCCCTGGGTATCATCGCCGCCGTTTCCTCCCTGCCGATCCTCGCCCTCACCCTCGTAGGGGGGATCGTTGCCGACAGGTACCCGAAGAGGAACATCCTCATCGTCACCCAGGCCCTCTCCGTGCTCCCCGCGCTCGCCCTCGGCATCCTGACCGAGATGCGGATAATCACCATATGGCAGGTGGGAATCACCGCCGCCTTTCTTGGCACAATCAATGCCTTCGATGTCCCCGCCCGCCAATCTTTCCTTGCCGAAGTGGTGAACAAGGGGGATATCACCAATGCCATCGCCCTCAATTCCGCAGCCTTCAACGGAGCGCGGATCCTCGGGCCGGTCATCGCCGGGTTCGTCATCGCCCATTTCGGTCTCCCCGCCTGCTTCTACCTCAATGCCGCGAGCTTCGTGGCGGTTCTCTTCGCTCTCGTGAAAATAGAGGCGAAAGGGTCGGCAGCAGTGCCCACCGGCGGCTTTATTGAAGGGATCGCCGACGGATGGAGGTTCGTAAAAGAGGAGAAGACCGTCCTCGCCATCATGGCGCTCGTCTCCTTGTTCAGCCTTTTCGGCATCCCCTATGTCACTCTGCTTCCCATCCTGGCGGGGGAGATTCTGAAAGCCGGGGCGAAGGGACTCAGCCTCCTGGTGGCTGCCACGGGTGCGGGCTCTCTTGTGGCGGCGGTCACCATAGCGTTCAAGGGAGAAGTGAAGAGAGAGGACCTGTTCATCTCCCTCTCCGGAGCCGTCTTCTCCGTCGCCATTTTCGCCCTCGGTTTTTCCCGCAGCCTTCCTCTTTCCCTACTCCTCATCTTCTTCGCGGGATGGGGGGTGGTGAGTTGCCTCGCCACCAGCAACAGTTTCATTCAGCGCCGGGTGCCCGATGCCCTGCGGGGAAGAGTCACGAGCCTCTATATCCTCGTATTCCTTGGATTCGCCCCCCTCGGAAACGCGCTGATCGGCCTCGCTGCCGAAGCGATGGGGACGACCGCCTCGCTCAAGTTTCTTGCCCTCCTCTGCATAGGCGGTAGTATACTATTCTATAAGGTGTTTCGCGGGGCGCTCCGGACAGGCACATGATGAGCTCCGGCGCGGGGACACCCGACAGAGACAGGAGAAAGAGATGAAACTGCTTGCCGTTGAGACATCGACCATGCTGGGGGGAGTGGCGCTCATGGAGGATTCCACCCTGATAGCCGAAATGAGGATGAATGTGCGGATCACCCATTCGGAGAGGGTCCTGACCGGGATCGATCACCTGCTCCGGCAGGCGGGTTTCGGTCTCGACGACATCGATGTCTTCGGCATCGCCACAGGGCCGGGCTCCTTTACCGGTCTCCGGGTGGGTCTCAGCACCCTGAAAGGGCTTGTGTATGCCTCGGGGAAACGTCTCGTCTCCGTCCCGACACTGGAGGCCTTTGCCTGGAGCCTCCCCTTTGCGGCCCATCCGGTCTGTCCCCTTCTGGACGCACGGAAACAGGAGGTGTACGCAGGCATCTTCGCATGGGAAAACAACGGGTTCACCCGTCTCGCAGCGGAGCGGGCCGTCAGGATCGAGGAGCTCCTCGCAGCGCTGCACGGAGATGCCATCTTCATCGGAGAAGGTGCAGTGCTGTACCGGGATGCGATCTCCCGTAGTATGGGGCACCGCGCCCATTTCGGACAGCCGCAGAACATGGTGCCTTCCCCGGCCACTGTTGCCTCTCTGTGTATGAGAAAGGCGGCACGGGGGGAGTTCGATGACCCTGTGCGGCTCTCCCCCTTGTACTTGAGAAGATCCGAAGCGGAAATAAAGATGGGCGGCTGATCGCAGGCCGCCTCTCCTGCTGCGGCTCCGCTCTCTTCCCGCGTTCGCTATGGAAAAAGTCTGCATTCGAGAAATGTCGGAAAAGGATGTGCCGGTCATTGCGGACATCGAGAAGATGACGCATACCATGCCCTGGGCGGACACCTCCTTTTACAGCGAGGTATACCACAGGTATTCCCTCACCCGGATCGCCGAACTGGAAGGGAGGGTCGTCGGATACATCTGCGTCAGGCAGATAGCGGATGAATGCCATCTGCTCAATCTGACCGTCCATCCCGACTTCAGGAGGAGAGGAATCGCCACCCTGCTCTTCACCGGCATCATGGAGGACCTGCGGAAGAGCGGGGGGAGGTTCCTCTACCTCGAAGTCAGGGCGTCCAACCATGAAGCAAAGAGTCTCTACGAGAAATTCGGCTTCACCATGGTGGGAATACGGAAGAACTATTATATCCGCCCCGAGGAAAACGCCCTCGTCATGATGCGGGAGATCGGCCCACCCTCTCCCGCATAGCGCTCCCTCTTTCCGCCGCAGGGGAACACCCTGCGTCAATAGGCATCTTCGGTCCAGATGCACCGCACCACATCGAGGCGGGGGTAGCGCATGCACCCATTGCAGGAGATGCAGTCGGCCGTCTCTTTCTCCTCCCTGAATTTCAGGGGGAGATCCGGCTCCCTCACCAGGGGACGCGAGAGGGCGATGAGGTCCGCGTCGCCCGCACGGAGAACATCCTCCGCGACCTCCCTCGACCGTATTCCACCCACCAGGATCACCGGCATCCGGATGTTCCTCTTGAACAGGGCCGCGGCATCCCTGAAATAAGCCTCCCGCTCTTCTCCGCCGATATCCGCCCGGATCGTCTTCATCCCCGACTCATACATTCCCCCGCTCACTTCGACGGCGCCGATCCCCAGATCATCGAGGCGCTTCGCGATCCGCACGCTGTCCTCCGGAGTCAGCCCGCCCTCCAGGCAGTCATCGGCGTTCATCTTGATCATGAGAGGGACCTGATCCCCCACTTCGCTCCGCATCGCCCTGACGACTTCCTCCACAAAGTGAAATCTCCGCTCCTCGTCTCCCCCCCAGTAATCGTCGCGCCGGTTGGTGTGGGGCGACAGAAAACTGCTTATCAGATAGCCATGGGCGCCATGGATCTGGATGCCGTCAAACCCGGCGACCAGCGC
>JADLDZ010000372.1 GCA_020846375.1 Nitrospirales bacterium
CGCATCCCCACATCGACGGCAACCAGAACGGCGTCGTCCTCGTATCCCTCGAGCCTGAGATCGTTGGCCCGCACCACTTTCGCCCCGTTGGCGTCGACGATCTGCCGGTCGAGAATATCCCGCACCGCCAGGAGGTCGTCCTCGCTCATTTCGTACGGCTCGGCCGAATCGGCATGCACATAGGCCGAAAGGATCCGCTTGTTGAAGATGTTGATTTCCTCCCATTTGATCCGGCAGAGGCGCTTCTTCTTCTCAATGATGAGGGCGGACACCTTCGGAAGGGGATCTCCCTTCACCACAACGGCGTCCTTCATCCTTCCGATTACTTCCCCTTTCGGATCAAAGATGGGTTTCCTTATGATTTCACTGAGAAACAGCTCACCAAATAAAGGCATAATGGTTAGTATACCTTATTTGAGGAGAATCCTGATCGGTTTTCGGAGCCTGTCCGGGCCGCCTGCTGCAGCCCCCACAAAAGGCGCCTGACAGAGGAATAAGGACGCCCCGGATAAAATTTTCTTGACTTTGGGAGTTAAACAGGATTAAATTTATCCTGGATGAAAATTTCACGGGAAGCCGACTACGCAATCAGGTGCATCATCTACATGGCTCAGGAGCCCGACACCCTCCATCTGATCACCGATATCGCAGCGAGCCAGGAGGTGCCGAAGAGCTTTCTCGCGAAGATCCTTCAGAAGCTCGCCCGGGCCGGGATCGTTTCCTCCACACGCGGAGTGAACGGCGGATTTACCCTGAGCAGGCGGCCCGCCGATATCACCCTGCTCGACGTGATCGAAGCCGTCCAGGGGCCCCTCGCACTTAATGCATGTGTCATCGACCGGAAAGCCTGCACGAGAAAGGAGGCATGCTCAGTCCATCCCGTCTGGATGGAGCTCCGGGAGTTCCTGAGGGGAAAGATGCGGGAATACAGTTTTGCCGGACTCCCGTGCGGCAGCGGTATCCCTCCCGACGGAGCGCGGAGGTCCTCTCCCGCACCCCGTGCAAAGGGGCGTGTCTCCTGCCGGCCGGCGCACGATGCCGCCGCGCCGCCCTGCGGACAAAACAATGCGGAGGAGGGGAAACAGCGAATGCAGTAGCAAGGTGTTCTTACGGCTGAACAGGATTCATGTATCTTTTAGTGACTGGAGTGACTGGCGCAAGGAGGAAACCGAATGACAAGCGAGTCGGCGTATGAATGGAGACCCGTCAAGGGCTTCGCTCTTTCCGGTATTTTCTGGGGAGGGGTCTCGGTAGTGATCGGCCTGATCATCTCGATCCAGATGTGGATGCCGGAGTGGAACATTCCACCCTTCTTTACCTACGGCAGGCTGCGGGCGGTCCACATCAACGGTCTCGCCCTCGGGTTCGCGGTGGCGGAGATCTTCGCCATGAGCTATTACATGGTGCAGCGCCTCACGAGGACGCGCCTGCTCTTCCCGAAGCTCGCCATGGTGCAGCTCTATATTTTCAATATCGCCATCGTCGCGGCGGCCGTCAGTCTCCTGGCCGGAATGACCCAATCGAAGGAGTACGCCGAGCTCGAATGGCCCCTGGACATCGGCGTGGTCATCCTGTGGGTCATGTTCGGCATCAATATCTTCGGGACGATCCTGAAGAGGAAGGAAGAGCAGATGTACATCTCGCTCTGGTACCTTATCGCCACCGTCATCGCCGTGGCGGTCCTCTATATCGTCAACAACCTGGCGATCCCCGTCGGCCTCTTCAAGTCCTATTCCGTGTTCGCGGGGGTCAACGACGCGAATGTCCAGTGGTGGTACGGTCATAACGCGGTGGGCTTCATCTTCACCACCCCCATTCTGGCCATGTTCTACTACTTTCTCCCGAAGGCGACCGGCCTCCCCATCTACAGCCACCGGCTCTCGATCATCGCCTTCTGGTCGCTGGTCTTCGCCTACTTGTGGACGGGCGCACACCATCTCGTCTATACGCCCGTCCCCGACTGGATCCAGAGCGTGGGCATCGCCTTCACCATGTTCATGATCGCCCCGTCGTGGGGCTCCGTGGTGAACGGATACTATACGATGGGCGGCAACTGGGACAAGCTGAAGACGAACTACCTCACCAAGTTCTTCATCCTCGGCATCACCTTCTACGGCCTGCAGACCCTGCAGGGCCCCACCCAGAGCCTGCGGGTGGTGAGTCAGCTCGTCCATTTCACCGACTGGCTTCCGGGCCATGTCCACATGGGCACGATGGGCTGGGTAGCCATGACCGTGGGAGCGGCCACCTACTACACCGTGCCCAAAATATACAATACGGAGATCCACAGCGTGAAGCTCGCCAACACGCATTTCTGGTTCGTGCTCGTCGGCCAGCTCATCTTCTCCCTCTCCATGTGGGTCCTCGGCGTACAGCAGGGGATCATGTGGAAAGCCGTATCCCCGGAGGACGGGAGTCTCACCTACACCTTCATGGAATCGGTGGCCGCCAACTACCCGTACTGGAAGATGAGGACCTTCGGCGGGCTCCTGTTCACCATCGGCATCGTCGTGTTCGCCTATAACGTCTTCATGACCGTTCACCGGGCGAAGAGAAGCACCGCCGCGGCGGAAGGGAGGTAGCCCATGGCCGGAATCCTGTATAAGAAACCGATCGCGTTCGCCGTTGTCGTCACCGTCGCCGTGCTGGTCGGGACCATCGTCATGATGGCCCTCCCCATGCTCAGCGCAAGCATGCACCCCCGGCTCGCGCACCTCAAGCCCTATACCGCCCTGCAGCTCGCGGGGAGGGACGTCTACCAGGAAGAGGGCTGCTTCTACTGCCATACGCAGACCGTGCGCCCCCTGAAGGCAGAGGTAATGCGGTACGGCGACTACTCGAAGGCGGGGGAGTTCGCCTACGACCAGCCGTTCCTGTGGGGATCGAAGCGGACAGGCCCCGACCTGGCGAGGGTCGGCGGCAAGTACAACGACGCATGGCATTATGTGCACTTCGACACCCCGCGGAAGCTCTTCCCGGAGTC
>JADLDZ010000373.1 GCA_020846375.1 Nitrospirales bacterium
CCCTGAATTTGCCCGACACATAGAGCGCTTTTATGTTCCGTGCAATCCCCTCCACCTCATCCTCGCTGTCGGAATAAGCGCAGTACACAAGGGGAACAGACCCCTCCGCTCCCTCGCAAAAGACCTCCTCTACGGCAAAGTTCTCCTGCAGAAAGGTACGGTATCCCTCCGACAGATCACTGCAGCGGGAGTCAACGGGAACCGAGAGGAAGGCCGCTTCGGAATCGTGGATCAATGTCTTCAGGATATTCCTTTCGGAGGCGGTGGGATCATGGAAGCCATCGATGATCAGGACGTTTCGGGATCCGGGTCGTGTTCTCGGCCCCAGCCCCCCCTTTTCAATGTAGGCATGACAGGCATTGATCAGGCCATCCTCGTCCGCCAGCCCGTGTTCGTCCAGGAAGCGCGCATAGTCACGGAAGAGGTCGAGAGCGGTAAATACCTCGCCAGCCACGGATTCGGGCAGGGCGAGCTCCCGGAGCGAGGCGGCAAACACCTCCCGGAGGGCAGCCGCATCCTTTTCCGGGTGGCGGTGCTTCAGTTCATGAATGAAATCCGCGACAACGGAGGAGAACCCGAGGCCCTTTCCGGAGAGCCGTGAAAGGACAACGGGGATCAGGGCGCTTCCCAGAATTCTCCTGCTGCCGAAGGTCGCGTAGAGCCTTTTGCAGTAGGAGCTGATGGTGCCCATCTCGGGGGGAATGCAGCATCTCTTTCCAGTAAGCGAGGGGAATATCCGCCGCGCCGCTTCCACCCGCGCAAGAGAGGGGGCTAGGTAATGAATGTTCGAGTAATCCGGAAACGACGTGCTCTGCAGCGCCTCCCTGAAGAGCATTTCCGCTGTATTCCCGGTGCCGGAGCGGCATAAGAAGACCTTCACCCGTGAAAAAAGATTACCGGATTGCGCCATGGGCACGCACCTTGCCGCGTATGAGGGTACAAAGGAATTTCATTGGAAAAGTATAGGGTTTCGGAGGAACTTTATGCAAATCGCTTCTGCTCGGGACAGCGTAGAAAAGGGAGGGCTGCAATAAATGGCGGAGAGGCAGGGATTCGAACCCTGGGTGAGATATAATCCCACAACGGTTTTCGAGACCGCCCCGTTCAACCGCTCCGGCACCTCTCCATATCAAGCAGCCACTGAGCTGCCGTCAAGTTGCTAGTATAGCATAGTTGCCTACACCTGTTTTTCGCTATCGCCTCTGGAGATCGTGCTTTTGCCGGTAGACTTCACGTTCAAGGATATCGAGCCTCCGGTGGAGGTCTTTGATCTCATGGGGAGGAAGGGGACCCATTCTCTTCGTTACTTCCAGGTCGTCGCGGAGATTGTCCAGTCTCCTCTGCATCTGCACCGCCTCGGAAGGGGTGAGGTTTCCCGACTTCTCTCCCTGAATGATCCTCTGCTGGAGATCGTCGATTCTGTCCAGGATACGGTCATAGGGCGCCGCCAGGACGGACTGCGCCGGCACACAAAGCAGGAATACGGCAAGGGAGGCGAACAGTATCTTTTTCATGGCACTTCTCCTTCTCTTTGGTAATACCTCCGGGGGAAACGGGATGCGCCCCGGCACACAGCGAAATAACTATACATTTTACCGGAAAAACCTGTCAACAACCCTTAAACTATCATTATCTTTCAAAAGCTTACTTCATTACACCTCCCAAAATGCAGGAAAGCCGCCCTCTCTCCCTCTGCAGGAAAACACCGCTCCGGAGCCTGCCTGTTTGCCCTGCATTCGGCCGGCTTCCGTCTTGACTTTTCGTGTTCCGTTCCGATTTACTAAAGTCATCAGGTGTCTGTATTCTTTGCAAAAACAGGGTACAGTCCCTAAGGAAGCTTTCCGCCTTAGGGGCTTTTTTGTTGCATCCGGTATGCTCCACGGAGGAAGATGAAATGAAGGGAAGTGCCCTGCGATGGATTTTTGTCTCCCTGCTGCTGTTTCTTTGTATCGCACCACCGGTGCAGGCGGGCGGCGCACCGCAGCGCATCATTTCCCTTGCCCCGAATCTGACGGAGATCCTCTTCGCCATCGGTCTGGGAGACCGCATCGTGGGGGTCACCACCTTCTGCGATGCCCCGGAAGAGGCGAAGAGAAAGCCAAAGATAGGCGGAATGTCCACGCCTTCCCTTGAAGCGGTCCTCACCGCAAAGCCGGATCTCGTGGTAGTAAATACGGACGGCAACCAGAAGGAGTTCGAGAGGAGACTGCGCTCCTTTCATATAAAAACATATGTCTTTACGGCCCGGAGGATCCATGACCTCCCCGCCGCCATCAGCGCATTGGGGGAAGCAACCGGTGCAAGGGAGAATGCGGACCGGCTGGCAGGGGAGATCGGGACGGCACTGGCAAAGGCGGAGAGCAGACGGCCCCCTTCATCGCGGCGCATCCTCTACATTGTCTGGCCCGAGCCTCTCATTGTCGCCGGGCCCGGCACCGCCATACACGATGCCCTCACCCTCATCGGCCAGAAGAATATCGCAGGGCGCGCACCAATGGCGTATCCGAGATACTCCATCGAGGAAGTGCTGCGCCAGAGCCCCGATATCATCATCATCGGAAAGGGGCACGGCATCAAGGAGGCTTCCGGGAAGCTCCTGAAGAGGCTGCGGTCG
>JADLDZ010000374.1 GCA_020846375.1 Nitrospirales bacterium
GTACACCGATTTCATGATCATCTGGGGGTGCAACTACTCGGCTGCCGGAGTGCATCACCTCCGGTATATCCTCGAGGCGAAGGAGCGGGGGGTCCCCATGGTGGTCGTCGATCCCTATGTGACCGCCCTCGCCTCCAAGGCCGACATCCATCTCCAGCTGAGGCCCGGCACCGATCCTGCGCTGGCGCTGGGAATGACCAACCATATCATCGATCAGAACCTCCATGACAGGGGCTTCATCGAGCGGTATACCTACGGGTTCGAGGAGCTGCGGGAAGCGGCGAAGGAATGGACGCTGGAGCGCACCGCAGCCGTCACCGGCGTCCCTGCCGCGAAGATCGCCCGCGTTGCGGAATTGTACGCCCGGAACCACTCCATGCTCGAGTGCGGGTACGGCCACCAGCGCTACACCAACGGCCACCAGGCGCAGCGCGCCATCAGCTGCCTGTCGGCGGTGGCGGGCAAGGTCGGCAAGGTCGGGGCCCACTGCAACTTCATGGAGGTGGGGGCCGCGTATACGGGCTTCCTCAACTCCGCAAAGCTGCAGAACCCACCCGGGGCGGACATCAAGAAGACGCGTCTCATCAGCATCAGCCACTTCGGCCCCGCCCTGCGCGCCGCCGCCGACCCTCCCATCAAGGCGGTCATCAGCTGGCGCGGCGCCCTGATCACCCAGCAGCCCGATGTGAACGGCATGATCGAGGTGGTCAGGAACCTGGACCTCTTTGTCTGCCTGGAGCAGATCATGACCGATGACGCACGGTGGGCCGACATCGTCCTGCCGGCCTGCACGATGTACGAACAGTGGGGCATCCACCCGAGCTACCGCCATCAATACCTGCAGATCCAGAAGCCGGTCGTCGAGCCGCAGTACGAAAGCATGCCCGACATCGATTTCTGGAGCGAACTGGGCCGCAGGATGGGATACAAGAAATACTTCCCGAAGGACAAGACCGGCTTGGACTGGATCAAGGAGTTTGTTCCCAGGGACTTCGACATCTCCCAGGCGATCCATCCCAAAGGCCCGGTGCGGATGCCGGAGCAGTTCTGTCCTCCCGTACCCCACTGCACCGGGGAGTACAAGACCCCGTCGGGAAAGATCGAGCTCTACTCCCTGATGTACGAGGAGCGCGGCAGGAAGTTCCCGGGAGAATGGAGCCCCGTCCCCGTTCACTATCCGCCGGTGGAGAGCGTTCCGGGAGACCCCAAACGGGCGAAAAAATACCCCCTGCATCTGACTTCCCAGCATCCGCCCTACCGGACGCACTCCCAGTTCTCGACCGTCCCCTATATCTATGAGATCGACGGTCCTCCCTGGGTGGGATTGAACCCCGCGGACGCGGAAGAGCGTGGGATAAAAGAGGGGGACACCGTACGGGTGTTCAACAACCGCGGCGAGGCCCGCTGTGTCGCACACGTCAACAACATGACCCTGAAAGGGGTGGTCGAGCTCGACAGCGGGTACTTCGTGTACACCGGGGCCAACGCCAACACGCTCATGAGCCCCCGGGCGGCAGGACCACGGGACGTCGGGGAAGGCATCATGCATGAATACGACTTCCAGCTTGACGGCCATACCATCCCCTACAACGACTGTCTGGTGGAAATCGAAAAGCTCGAAAGGAGGAAGTAGGATGGCGGGAGAAAGAGTCCTCTATTTCGATACCAAACGGTGTGTGGGATGCCATGCCTGCGAGACGGCATGCAAGATTGAAAACGGAATCAGCCCCGGCCCCAAGTGGATCGAGGTGGTCCAGCAGGTCGTCCCCCGGGAAGATGACGGCTGGACCATAGAGTTCATGCCCCTCAACTGCAGGCACTGCACCAACGCCGGGTGCATCACCGCCTGTCCTGCAGGAGCGATCGGAAAGCGGGGGGACGGGGTGGTGCTGGTCAACCGCGCACTCTGCATCGGGTGCGGTGAATGTCTGCAGGGGTGCCCCTTCGGCGCCCCCCAGTTCGGGCCGGGCGGCCTCATGGAGAAATGCACCCTCTGCGCCCACCGACCCGCAGGGTCGCCCACCGCGTGTGAGCAGCTCTGCCCGGTAGGAGCGATCCGGAGCGGCACGCCCCAGGAGATGTCGCTGCACAAGCGCAGCAGCTATCTGATCACGGCAATTGCCCTGTCGGCATCCCAGGGACGATGAAAACGATAAGAAAGAAGGAGCATATTCTCATTCTGGGCGCCGGGGCTGCAGGCCTCAGCGCAGCGGATGCGATCCGTACAGCCAGCCCCGACACCCCGGTAACGGTCGTCTCCGGGGAAAAGGGGCGCCCCTACGCACGGATGGCGCTGCCGTACTATATTTCGGGGAAGATCCCCCTGGAGGGGATCATGACCCGGGAGGAGAAGGAGCTTGCCCGGCAGGGGGTCACCTATATCGCGGGCGACCCCGCTGCCGGCATCGATATCGACCGCCGGAGGGTGGTCCTCCGGAGCAACCGGAAGCTGCCCTTCGACAAGCTGCTGATCGCGACCGGTTCGGTCCCGGAGTACCCGGAGATGCTCGCAGGGACGGAAGCGCCGGGCGTCAGCCATCTCTGGACCCTGGAGGATGCCCGGCAGATAAAACGTCTTGCCCATGAGGGAAGCTCCGTCGCCGTCTGGGGAGCCGGGTTCGTCTCCTTCATGGCCGCAAAGGCGTTGGCAGGGCACGACAGGAAGGTCCATCTCATCTGCCGGGCCGACCGCATCCTCAGGAGGGTGCTCGATGCGGAAGCGGCGGACCTGGTGGATCGGACCCTGTTCGAAAAGGATGTCCTGTGCCTGAAGAATACGAATGTCGAAAAGGTGGAAGTCCTGAAGGGGGGCAGGAAGCGCGTCGTCCTGAACGACAGCAGTGAACTGACCGTCGATCTCTTCATCATCGCCCTGGGGACGAAGCCGAACATCGCTTTTCTGGAGGGGACCCCCCTCGCAGGGAAAAAGGGGATCGAGGTGGACGAATACCTCGAGACGCGCATTCCCGGCATTTACGCGGCCGGCGATGTCGCGGTGGTGTCGGACTGCGTGACCGGCGAGCGCATCACTCCCGCGCTGTGGAGCACGGCGGTCATGGAGGGCCGCGGCGCCGGTCTCAATATGGCGGGCGCCCGCCGCAGGTGCGATCTCGCGCTGCTGATGAATGTGGTGGATTTCGGAGGGTACAGCGCCATCTCGATCGGCCACCCCCTGACAAAAGACGCCGGGGCGGAGGTGTTCCAGTTCACCCGCGAGGAGGACCGCTCCTACCGGCGCTTCGTGTTCAAGGAGGACCGGCTCATCGGTGCGATCGTCGTCGGCGCGTGCTTTGATGCCGGCTTTTTCCCCATGCTCATCCGGCGCCGGGTCGAGCTGACCCGGGACCAGAAGGATGCGCTGCTCCGCCAACCCTGGGATATGGCGTCACTTCTCATGAGCCTGCCTTCTCTTATGCAGGCAAAGGACCTTGTATGATCTCTTTCAACGAGAAACGGTGTGTAGGGTGCTATGCCTGCCAGGTCGTCTGCAAGATGGAAAAAGGCTTCCCGGTCGGCGTATTCGGTATCACGGTGCTGAAGGGGGAAGAGGCCGATGAGAACGGGGTATTCCGCCCTGTCTTCCGCACCTCGCTCTGCCGCCACTGCACCGAGGCGCAATGCGTCAGGATCTGCCCGGTCAGGGCGATTACCCGTGACCAGCACGGGATGGTTGTCGGCACCCCTGAAAAATGTATCGGGTGCAGGCTCTGCCTTCTGGCCTGCCCACGCTCCGTGCCGGACTTCACCGGTGCGCAGCGGGTTTCCAAGTGCAACGGATGCGTCGAACGCCTGCAGGTGGGCCTGCAGCCGAGATGCGTCGCCAGTTGCCCGACGGCGGCCCTGGAGTCGGTCACCCGGCAGGAACTGTCGGAGAAGAAGCGCAGGGGATACCTGGAGAAGAGGTGGGAGCGGAGGCAGGGTACCGGCACCCCCTCGCGGTAGAGGGCTGCGCACGACCGGACTACTACATAGTCAGGGATGTCATTAGGCTAACACCCCCTCACCCCCTCTTAGCCTAAGAGGGGGAATGAAGAGAGGGAATACGGTCTCCTCCCCCTTGGGAAGGAGGGGGAATACAGATCTTCCTCATCGAAAAGAAAGGGAATACAGATCTTCCCCTCGGAAAGGGGGAGAGTAAAGATCTTCCCACCCTGGAAGAAGGGGAATGAAGACCTTTCCCTCGGGTAGAAGGGGAAGGCGGGGAATCTACCCCTCCCCTTAGGCTAAAGGGAGGCACGACCAGGGCAGTCTTCTACACACCCCTCCCCTTAGGGTAAGGGGAGGCGGGGAGGGGTTACGCAGGGAGGAAGCGAAACCGCACATTCGAGAGTGACAGTGTCCTGGGCTTCTTTTCCTGACAGCGATGGCCCGCGAGGAGGCCCACAAATGAGGATAATGCGATGATCGAAGTCAATCTCAGGGAAGCCCGGGAAATTGCCGAGATGTGCATAGAAAACAGGCAGTCCGTCATCCTCATGGGGACGCCGGGGATAGGAAAGA
>JADLDZ010000375.1 GCA_020846375.1 Nitrospirales bacterium
ATCTGGTAACAAAGGGCGGCTTCGACAATGCCCGCTTCACCACTGTCGGGCATGGCAAAACAAAGCCGGTTGCCACCAACAAGACAAAAGAGGGGAGATTCGAGAACAGGAGGGTCGAAATTTCGGCACTCTCCGAGTAATAATCGCTTTCAGGGGAGGAGAGGAAACCCTCCTCCCCTCTCAGGATTATTTCAGGGTAAAGTCAACACGGCTGTCCTTCATCGTTTCCTTGTTCTCCGGCTGTAATGACCTGGGGGTGATGAGAAATATCCTCTTCTGTTCGATCTTTTCCGATTTGAGCAGATAGTCTTTCACCCGCAATGCCCTTTCCGCAGCAAGCTGCCGCAGGTCTTCATCCTTGATTTCGATATGGGCAAGCATCAGCTTTTCCATTTCGGGTATGGGCAGATCCTTTACCATGCCGATAAAATTACGGGGCTTCGGGAACTTCTCTTCCCGGTATGCCCTTTTTAGATAAAGCGGACGTTCAGTGGGCTCTATCGCTATATCGTCCACAGGAAGCGGAGCACTGCCTTTCCTGACCATTTCTTTCAGTTTCTGCGCTTTCAGTTTTTTATTGAACAAATAATGCCGTAACCCTTCCCGGTCCTTTTCAGTGTCAACATACCCTCCGATTTCCAGGTTCAATGCAGGCCGCTCCGAGAGAGCCTTTACGAGAATATCGAGCTTCTTTGCCCCTGCTTCCGCAATGCCCGCGCTTCCGTAGTCGAACTCAAGCGCACTCAACTCTTCACCGCCCCCGAACAGTGCGCCAAGGAGCGAAAAAGGGGAGGTCGCCGCCTTTACAAGAAGATTCGTCAGCATCTTGAGGATAATTCTACCGATCTTGAACTCCGGGTCGTCGATCTGTCCGGTAACAGGAAGGTCCAGGGAAATCTCCCCCTTCCTGTTTTTGAGCAGGGCGATGGCGAGCTTCACCGGCAGCTTCGTCGCCTCGGCGCTCTCCACCCTCTCACCGAACGTCAATTGATCGAGAAAGATATTGTTCCGCGACTCCAGCTTCTTCTTCACGATAAGGTATTGCAAGCTGAAGGCAAGCTTTCCCTTTTGGATGGTGTAGCCCAGATGTCTGCCGGAGTAAGGCGTCACGGTACTCAGATCCATGTCCCTGAAATCGGCCTTCAGATCGACAAACAGATCTTCCCGAAGGGGATTGATCCTGCCGCTGATCTGGAGCGGCGCATAATTCTCGAGCTTGCCCCTCAGGTCCACGTCAGCAAACGTGTCGTCCGCTGAAGAAAGTCCCGACACCCGGCCGCCGATCTCCGTCATGGTTGCAGCGTAGCCGGGCTTCACGTAGCGGTCGGAAAAATGCAAGGCACCTCCCTGGAGCGTCACCTTGTTCAGGAATACCACGCTCTTCCGGGAAACCGTACCCGGCTTTCCGCTTTCCCTGCGTTCCGCCGGCTCCGGGACGGGAGCAACCTGCGGCACCTCTTCCTTCCTCAGAACTTCCTGCAGATTAAGGGTGCCGTCCGGGTTGATGACAATGCGTGAATAAAAGTCGGAGAGCGCTGTCTCGTTTATCTTTATAGAAGTGAAGGGATAGCTCACCTCCATCTTGTCGAAGTGCAGGGTATCCCATTTCAGGAAGTCGTCGGCGTTGATCGTATCGACGGAAGCAAAGTTCGACACCATCGCTTCACCGGAGTAAGTAACCTTCACTCCCTCTTTTTCGGCATAGGAGGCGGACAGCCTGCCTCCAGCCGAGAAGTTCCCTTCGGTGATATACAGGTTAGCCCTTTCGGCCACATAAGGCTGAAGCGGGGTAATGTCGATTCCCTTTGCGGCAAGCTTCAGGGAAGCGGACAACGGGTCCATACCCACTGTTCCCGAAGCCGAAAAAGAGCCCTTCTTGCCCACCCTGCAGGAAATGGACGCCCTGCCTCGGGAGCCTCTCCTGTTGGAAATCGCTTTCCCCCGTATCCTGATCTGCCTGGCAGAGAGAGTGACAGGGTCGGCGGGAACAAGGTCTTCCGCATCGAGGGTATACCCATCAACGGTGATGTCTCTTATGGTATAGAGCCATGCCCGTGCGGGCTCTCTTCGGGTGCCTTCCGGTGAAGCCGCGGTTGGCTGCGGGGAAGGGGGCACAAGAGTTTGCACATTCAGCACTCCGTCTTTGAGTCGCTTAACGGCAACGCGTCCTTTCTGTGATGAACAGCCTCCCACGATCAGTTCCCGTTTCCCAAAATCGATCCCGGTCTCCCTTACAGACACCGAAGGAATACTGAGGAAATACTCCTGCTCACCCCGCTTCCGCACCTTGAGGGAACGGACAGTCGCCGTCAGCCCTGAAAGTCGCAGGTCGTGGTCGTCTCCTTTCTTTGCCGCAAAGAATGCAGTCGAGAGACCGGCGTCGCCCTCCACGATATCGAAGGAAACGCGATCGCGATAATAAGGAGCATACTTATTGAGCCCGACCTGCATGACTTCAAGGTTCCCCTGCACAACAACGGGATTCACGGAGAATGTACCCGAGAGCTTCGCCGTCTCTTTTGTATCACTCTGAAACGAAGCGGAAAGGGCGGCCGTTTTCTCCTTATTATTGCTGAAGTGATCCAGAGAGACCTCAATATGCTCCAGGGTCGTTTTGAAAGGCGTATCCATCGACAGGTCAGAGAGAGCGATTTTCCCCCTGATGAGACGTACCTGGTCGATGTCCAGGATAAAGGGTGTCTCCTCCGGAGGAGAGTGCCGGGCCATTGCAGCGCGTTCGCCCGTGCTTTCCTCCGGGAGGATCCGCCGGATATTCAGTTTTCCCGTCTTTTCACGGATAAGAATAGCTTCAGGGGACCTGACAACGACTTTTGATAAATGCAGTTTTTTCGCTATCAGGTCTGAGGAGCCGATGCCCAGAGACACCAGCGGGACATATAAAAGAGAACTTCCGCGGAGATCAGTGATGCGGAATTCTCTGCCACCGAGTTCTCCGTGGAGCGAGAGTGCGGGTGCTTTGTCCTTCTGCTGAATGAAGCTGATGCCGATGTTCACATCGAGGAGTCCTGAAGGCACTTTGAATTTCAGCGGCACCGGACTGTACGCGAGATAGGAAGGGATGCTGATGCCACCTGCCTTGAGAGTCAGCGTCGTTTCATGGGAACCGGCAAAGGGCTTCGTCTTCCCCTTCAACGAAAATGCAGTTCCGTTTACTATCGCTTCGAGACGGGGTTCCACATACCTTTCCACATAATAGGGAAGGTTCGAGATGAAGGGGATGTCTACCGTAAGGCCCCTCACAGTATGTGTCGTCTTTTTCGGGCCGTCCCTGAAATCGATGCTCCCCGAAAGCAACGAGATGTTGTTCAACGAAAAGCGGAAAGGTCTCTGTGCCGGGGAGCGCGCGCCCTCTTTTCCCGGAGATAGGAGATCCGAAAAATTGTATGTCCCGTCATCGCTGCGCGAAATATGGACATAGGGCTTTACCAGCCTCACCTCCCGGATGATCGGTCCTCCTTTCAGCAGCGAAAGGGACTGCAGATTGAGAAAAAATTCATCGCAGGAGAAAAAGATCTCCTCTCCCGTCCGCTCTCTGACAACAATTCCCCTGATGCTGAAGGAAAGCGTGAAGGGGTTGAACGCGATCGCACGAATGGAAACCTGGCGATGGAGTTGCGCCGAGAGTTTCCCGGTCAGGATGGATTTGAGTACCGGGGGGAGCAGAAAAAAGCCGATGAGGGCGAAAAGCACCAGGGCGCTGCATGCGATCGCCAGCGTCCTCTTTCGAAAGATACCCAAACGGGGACCCTTTCCCCGAAAGTCATAAAAGATTTTCTTAGCCCCCAAAGACTTTCCTGAGCAGGTCGGTCACCCGCGCCGCCGGGTCGGTGCGTATCCTCTTCTCCTCCTCACCTACCATGTAGAACAGACCGTCCAGGGCCTTCTGCGTCACATAGTGGTCAAGATCCAGTGATGGCGGTTCCACAAAGGGAAGAGACTTGGAGCGGCTCACCATTTTCTTATATGACCGGGCCAGGCCAACCTCGTCCATGCTTTCAGTCACAATAGGCTTGAAAGCCTCATAGAGGTCCTCGCTCATGTTTTTTCTGAAGAAATCAGTTGCTGCAGTGTCGCCGCCCTGAAGGATCCCCCGGGCGTCATCAAGAGTCATCCGCGTGATTCCTTTTATGAAAATCTCTTTTGCGTGGGGAGCGGCTTTTTCAGCAGCCCGGTTCATGCCGAGCACGACCTCATCCACTTCGTCCTGTAATCCGTATCTGCCCATGAGAGATGCAAGCCTGTTGAGTTTATCCGGGAGAAGAATTCTGATGGCCTCATTGCCGAAATAGCCATCCTCTTTCGAAACGCTCGCGACCGCCTTCTCGACCCCCACCGACAGGGCCTCTTTCAGACCCGATACGATGGTGCTTTCTTCCTGCGGCATGTCTCGTGGCGGCGCATCCTGGCGTGCCGCAGGCGCAATGCCTATGGAGCGCAATGCGTCATCGAGCAATCCGGCGTGGGAAGGAGTTGCCGGCATGAACGCGAAGAGAAAGGAAAAAACACCTGCAAAAAAGAGCATTCTCACTTCTGTTCCTCCTTGGTTTTACTTTATTTCCGAAGTACAATACGCACAGCGGACCGCCTTCGCAGGAATAACGGACAGGCAATAAGGGCACTCACTGGTGGGCGGCGCTGCCGGGGGCGTTTGCTCCTGCCGCCGCAGGCTGTTGATGGTGCGGACAAGAAGAAAAACGACAAAAACAACAATGAGAAAGCTGATGACCGCATTGAAAAAGACCCCGTAGTTGAGTGTGACGGCCCCGGCTGCTTTTGCCTCGGTAAGGGAGCCAAAGGGGCCGGCAGTCTTTCCTTCCCTGAGCAGAAGAAAGAAATTCTGGAAATCGACACTGCCCAGGAGGAGTCCTATCGGTGGCATGAGGATATCGTTCACGAAGGAATTGACGATGGTGATGAAAGCCGCCCCGATGATAATACCTACCGCCATATCGACCACACTTCCTTTCACAGCGAACTCTCTGAATTCCTTGAACATGAGAGCCTCCCCTCCAGGTGATAGGTAACTTTCCGGTCCGCTCCGCTGCGGTGCGTTGCCCTTCCTGTCTGCTGCTCCCGCTTTTTGTTGACAAATCAAGAATATCACAAGACCGAAGCACAGTCAATCGCAGGGGTCCCCTCATTGTTGTGGAGCCACTCCCCGCTTGACATTGCGCCCACAGGGGGGTTTATATAGGAGGAGACAGCAGCGTACAGTTGAATGAGCTTCTGTCGAATGGAGGGAAAAATGACAACCTGGAAATGCAACAACTGCGGGAATACGGTACACGCGGACACCCCCCCGGATACCTGCCCGGCATGTAAAGAGAAATGCGAGTACGTGGACGTTACCTGTTATATCCCCGAATGCGGGGGGACGGAATCGGGAAATGTCAACACCAAGGTATTCAAGGAGAGCTACAAATCCGGTGAGTGATTCCTGTCCCTCTCCGGCATACCGCTCTCTTCTTCGCGCTGGTCGCTTTTTCCGTGTATCACGCTGTGTTATAATCCAGTAACTTACCGAAAAGGAGGAGCATCATGGCTTGGGAAAGAGTAACGCCTCAGGAGAGGGCTGCACGGGAGAAGGAACTGATAACGCTGCTCAGGCAGTGGAGAGGACTCGAGGACCTGACCATCAAGAGCTGCGCCACGATCCTGAAAAAGACGCAAAATCCCATTGTGGAGACACTGACCACCGCAATCAAGAACGATTCCGAGAAACACAAAGCCATCCTTCAGCTCATCATCGACGGAATGACGAAGAAGGGTTTCGTCCTCACCCCCGAGGACCTCGCCGAAGTCGCCTCCTTCATCGATAAACATATCGACCTCGAACAAAAGGCGATCGAGATGGCGGAAAAGGCCATCGAGCTGAGCCGCGACGCCATCGTGAAGCAAATGCTGAAGACCATCCTGGATGACGAGAAGAAGCA